>NZ_JACESD010000050.1:0-21049 GCF_013911995.1 Euryhalocaulis sp. | reverse complement strand
ATGAGCTATGACGCCTGGACGATGGTTGGCGCCGCGCTGGGCTGGCTCGGCTGGCTGACCAGCTGGATTCTGTTGCTGCCGCTTGTCGCCGTCATGTTTGGACTGGACGGCGCATTCGGGAGCAGCCTTCGCAGCTTGCTGGCGCGCCTGATCCGGGTTTCTGAGCGCATCAATGACGGGCTGGGCTGGCTGGCCAAGTGGCTGGCCGTGGCTCTGGTCGCCGTCGTCGCGATCGTCGTCGTGCAGCGCTATGTCTTCGGCGTATCCCTGACCCGCATGCAGGAGGGCGCGACCTATCTCCACGCCGGCCTGTTCATGCTGGCTGCGGGATCGACGCTTCTGGCTGACGGGCATGTGCGCGTCGATCTTTTCTACAGCAAGCTGTCGGCGCGCGGGAAAGCCCTTACCGATTTCATCGGCGTCTATCTGTTCCTCTACCCGATGTGCTGGCTGATGCTGAACATGTCGCGGGATTATGTGGCGCGCGCCTGGCGCGTGTGGGAAGGCTCGCCCGAAACTGACGGCCTGCCGCTGGTCTTTGCGCTGAAGACGCTGGTTCCGGTGACGGCCTTCCTTCTGGCGATGGCGGGATTCAGCCTGTCCGCCCGGGCGGCCCTGACGCTGCGCGGGCGGCCGATCGAAGATCATGAACATCACGAGGCGCTGACCGGGACGAGGACCGCCTGATGCTCCTCGCCGAGATCTTCGCCATCACCATGATCGTCGTGACCATCGCCGCCCTGCTGCGCGGATTTCCGGTTGCTTTCACCCTGGCCGGGGTGGCGTTGATTTTTGCCGGCGCGGGGGTGCTGACCGGGGCGTTCGAACCCGCCTTCCTGCGCGCATTTCCACAGCGCATCTATGGCGCGGTGATGACGAACGAGCTGCTGATCGCCGTGCCGCTGTTTGTGTTCATGGGCGTGATGCTGGAGAAATCCCGCATCGCCGAGGAATTGCTGGAGGCGATGGGCAAGCTGTTCGGTCCGATGCCGGGCGGGCTTGGCGTCTCCGTTATTCTGGTCGGCGCATTGCTGGCGGCGTCCACCGGCATTGTCGGCGCGACCGTGGTCACCATGGGGCTGCTCTCCCTGCCCACCATGCTCAAGCGCGGCTATGCCCCGGAACTCGCCACGGGGTCGATCACCGCATCCGGAACGCTGGGCCAGATCATACCGCCTTCAATCGTGCTGATCCTGCTGGGCGATCAGATTTCCAACGCCTACCAGAACGCCCAGCGCCAGCTTGGCAATTTCGCGCCGGAGCCTGTCTCGGTCGGCGACCTGTTCGCCGGCGCGCTCATTCCGGGTCTGATGATGGTCGGGCTGTATATTCTCTATGTCCTGTTCGTGGCCTTTACCCAGCCCTCCAAAGCGCCGCCCGTCCCGCGCGAGCGCGGCCAGAGCGGCCCCGCTTTCATCGCTGAAATCCTCAAGGCGCTTGCGCCGCCCCTGATTCTCATCGTTGCGGTCCTTGGCTCCATTCTGGCGGGCCTGGCCACGGCGACGGAAGCGGCGGCGCTGGGCGCGCTCGGCGCGACCCTTCTGGCCGGGTTCCGCAATGCCGGGGAGCCTGACAATACGGCTTTCGGCCGCTGGGCGGTCGGCCTGGGCGCGCTGGCGTTGATCCTGCTGATCCTGATGGGCGCCTTCCTGGATCTGCGGCTGGGGCGCGCCGATGTCAGCGCCGGAGAAGCCGCGGCCACGACACTGGCTTATGTCCTGTCCGCCCTCGCCGTTCTCAGCGCGCTCTGGTCCGGCATGCGGCTGCTGTCGGGCGGCAAGCTGGGCGAGGTTTCGCGCTCCACGGCGGAAATCAGCGCAATGGTGTTCGTCATCCTGATCGGCGCGACCCTTTTCAGCCTGGTCTTCCGCGGCTTTGGCGGCGACGAGATGGTTTCGCAGCTCCTCACCGGTATTCCTGGCGGCCAGTGGGGCGCGTTGATCGCCGTGATGGCGATGATGTTCGTGCTCGGCTTCTTCCTCGACTTTATCGAGATCACCTTTGTGGTGGTGCCTATCGTCGCGCCGTCCCTGTTCATGATGGGCGTCGATCCGGTGTGGCTGGGCGTATTGATGGCGCTGAACCTTCAGACTTCGTTCCTGACGCCGCCCTTCGGCTTCGCGCTGTTTTATCTGCGCGGCGTCGCGCCGCACGAAGTGACGACGGCGCAAATCTATCGCGGGGCGATTCCGTTCGTGATCCTGCAGCTTCTGGCGCTGGCGCTGGTTGCCGCCGTGCCCGCGACTGCGACATGGCTGCCGAACCTGATGGCCGGCTAGCCCCAGGGGCCGGCGGGCTGTTCCGCCGTTTCCGGCTCCAGCGCCGAAACCTGGCCGCCGGCAAATTTCACCAGCGCATCGATCCGCTTCTCAATCGGCGGGTGCGTCGTGAACATGCCGGAAAAACCCTTGTGCGGATTATAGAGAAACATCTCCCGCACCTCTCCGGGCGCGCCCTTGATATCCGCCTTGCCGGAGATCTTCTGGAGCGCGCGGATCATCGCATCGGGGTTCTTGGTCAGTTCAACCGACCCGGCATCGGCCAGATACTCGCGTTTCCGCGACAGGGAAAACCGGATCAGGATGGCGAGGATATAAGCCACGGCGAGTATGCCGATGGCGATCAGGATCAAGACGCCCGCCTGACCGCCGCCCGACCGCCGGCTGCGGTCCGTCCGCCCCATATGTCCCCAGAAGAAGCTGCGGGCGACGATCTCCGCCACGAAAGAGATAATGCCGACAAATATCACCGAGATGATCAGCAGCCGCACATCCCGGTTACGGATATGCGTCAGCTCATGCGCCATGACGGCCTCGACTTCGTCTTCGTCCAGCGCGTCCAGCAGTCCGCGGGTGAAGGTGATCGTGTAGTCCTTTTCCTTCAGTCCGCTGGCAAAGGCGTTCATCGCGCCGGTTTCGATGATCTTGAGCTTCGGCATGGTCATCCCGCGCGAAATGCACAGGTTTTCCAGCATGTTGTAGAGTTCGGGCTCATCAGAGCGCGTGAGCGACTTTGAGCCCATCGCCATGGAGATCATGGCGTCATGCCCCACCCAGGCAATGCCGAACCAACCCGCGGCCGCGATCAGCGCAAAGGGGGCGACGAAGGGCAGCCGGGAGAGCGCGATGGCCGCACCCTCCCCCACGCCGTAACCGTTCATGCCGGCCCAGACGAGCGTGCCGGCATAGGCCAGCGCGATCAGAAGCACCGGGAACATCGCCAGAAGGAAGATGCTGGCCCGGTTATTCTTCCAGATATGGGTTTTCAGGCCGAAGGCCTGCATGGCTCAGCCGCCCCTAGAAGCTGACGTCCGGCGCGGCCTCGACCTTGGCGCGGTCGTCCACGTCGACCTCGAAATATTCCTTCTTCGAGAAGCCGAGCGGCGCAGCGAACAGCACGGCCGGGAATTGCTCGACCGCGGTGTTCAACTCCGCCACGGAATTGTTGAAGAAGCGGCGCGCCGCCGCGATCTTGTTTTCCACGTCCGACAGCTCGCGCTGCAGTTCCAGAAAGTTCTGGTTGGCTTTCAGGTCCGGATAGGCCTCGGCCACGGCAAACAGCTGGCGCAGGGCGCCGGTCAGCAGGTTTTCGGCCTGTTGCTGGTCCTGCAGAGAGCTGGCGTCAATCGCCTGCTGGCGCGCTTGCGTGACCGCTTCCAGCGTTTCCCGCTCATGGCTGGCATAGCCTTTCACGGTTTCGACGAGATTTGGGATCAGGTCGTAGCGCTGCTTCAGCTGGACGTCGATATCGCCCCAAGCCTGATTGACCGCCTGACGCAGCGCGACAAGGCGGTTGTAGATTGTGATGCCGAAAATCGCGACGACAACAACGATCGCGAGCAAAATCCAGATAAAGGTCACGGTGTTTCTCCCGGTGAAATGGCGTTGCGTCTAGGAATACCGCCCGCGGGCGCGCGCTTAAAGCCGGAAATCGGGGCCGAATTTCCCGGTCCGCGGGAATCCTTTCGGCGCAAGGCGTCCCGCCTGGGCGCGCTTGCCTTCATATTCCTTCCATTCGGCGATCTCGCGCCGCCGGCCGGACGTGTCGATCACGGTAAAGCCATCCTCGGCGTTGAACACCGCCACGTCAGCCAGTCCGCCGTCGCGGAAGGTCTGAAGCTTCACGCCCTTGCCGCGCGACAGCTCGCTCACCTCCTCCAGCGGATAGATCAACAGCTTGCGGTTATCGCCAATCACCGCCACGCGGTCGCCGGTCACTTCGCGGGCCGCCGCCGCTTCCACGTCGCCGCTGACCGTCATGACCTGCTTGCCGGACTTGGTCTGTGCGACCAGGTCCTTCTCCGAGGTCACAAAGCCATAACCCGCTGACGAGGCCAGCAGCAGCTTCCGCTCCGGGTCGTGCCGGAACAGCGCAATCGGCTCGTGGTCTTCTTCCAGATCCAGCATCAGGCGCAGCGGCTCTCCCGCGCCGCGGCCGCCCGGCAGCTTGTCGCCTGCCAGCGTGTAGAAGCGGCCATTGGAGGCGAACAGCATGATCTTGTCGGTCGTTTCGGCCTGCACGACAAACTTGGCGCGGTCGCCTTCCTTGAATTTCAGGTCGCTGACATCATCGACCTTACCTTTCAGCGCCCGGATCCAGCCCTTTTCAGACAGCACGACCGTGATCGGTTCGCGCACGACAAGAGCCTCGCTGACCATTTCGGCCGCGCCTTCCGGCGCCGCGCCAAACGTGGTGCGGCGCGGATCGTCCTTGAAGGCGTCGCGCGCTTCACGGATCTGTTCAGTAATCCGGTCCCACTGCGCGTCTTCGCTAGCCATCAGGGCTTCCAGCTCACCCTGCTCGCCGGACAGCGCGTCATGCTCTTTTCTCAGCTCGAACTCTTCCAGCTTGCGGAGAGAGCGGAGGCGCATGTTCAGGATCGCCTCGGCCTGCCGGTCGCTCAGCTTGAATGCGGCGATCAATTCCTTTTTGGGCTCGTCCTCTTCCCGGATGATGCGGATCACCTCGTCCAGGTTCAGATAGACGATCAGATAGCCTTCCAGCACCTCCAGCCGGTCGGCGATGGCGGCAAGGCGGTGACGCGTGGCCCGCTGCAGAACCTCACGGCGGTGATCCAGCCAGTATTGCAGCACATCGCGCAGGCCCATGACGCGCGGCGCGCCATGCGGGTCCAGCACATTCATATTCAGGCTGACCCGGCTTTCCAGATCGGTCAGCTTGAACACCGACTCCATCAGGATTTCCGCCTCGACCGTCCGGCTGCGCGGCTCCAGGATCAGGCGCACGTCCTCGGCGGACTCGTCGCTGACCCCGCCCAGCAGCGGCAGCTTCTTGGAATCCACCAGTTCGGCGATGCGCTCGACCAGCTTGGATTTCTGGATCTGGTACGGAATTTCCGTAATCACGATCTGGTACTGACCGCGCCCCAGATCCTCGGTCTCCCATTTCGCACGCAGGCGGAAAGAGCCGCGCCCGGTGGCGTAGGCCTCGGCAATACCGGCCGGATCATCGACCAGAATGCCGCCCGTCGGGAAATCGGGGCCCTTCACATGCTCGATCAGCGTGTCGGTGCGGGCATTGGGATGCTTGATCAGGTGCAGCGCCGCGTTGCACAGCTCGCCGGCATTGTGGGGCGGAATGGACGTCGCCATGCCCACCGCGATCCCCGCCGCGCCATTGGCCAGCAGGTTCGGAAAACCGGCGGGCAGCACGATTGGCTCTTCATCTTCGCCGGAATAGGTCTCGCGGAAATCGACCGTGTCCGCGTCCAGCCCCTCAAGCAGAAGCTTGGCGGCTTGAGTCAGGCGGGCCTCGGTATATCGCATCGCGGCGGCGTTATCGCCGTCCAGATTACCGAAGTTTCCCTGCCCCTCGACCAGCGGGTAGCGCGCCGCGAAGGTCTGCGCCAGCCGCACCATGGCGTCATAGACCGCCTGATCGCCATGCGGATGATACTTACCGATGACATCGCCCACCACGCGGGCGCACTTCTTGAAGCCGGATTTCGGATCCAGCTTCAGCTCCCGCATCGCGAACAGCAGGCGGCGGTGAACCGGCTTCAAACCGTCGCGGACATCAGGCAGCGCACGCTGCGTAATGGTGGACAGCGCATAGGCCAGATAACGGGTGGAGAGCGCCTCGGTAAGCGGCTCGTCCTGAATGCGCCCGGCGTCGGGCGGAGGCGTCAATTCGGTCATGACGGCATTGTCTCTGATTCGAGCGAAATCGGTACGCCGGGGAGCGGCGTTTTATACGGCGGGTCAGGCTGTCTTGCGCATCCAGAACGATCCGCCGCCATATTCGATCATGCCCGTGCGCCGCATGAAATGCACCGGCAGCAGCACATCCCAATGATCGGAGAATTGCAGCATAGCCGCCAGGGCGTGCTGCTCATTGAACTGCTTCACGCGGATCGCCGCCGGATATTCAAAAGGCAGATAGATGTCGTGAACGTGCACCAGAACGCCCGGCTTGAGCACCGGGAAGACGTTCAGCAACGCATGGGTCACGTCCGTCCCCTGCAGCATGACGTGCGACCCGTCGAGGAAGAACACATCCCCGGCTTCAAGCGCCGCAAAGGCATCCAGCGGCACGTCCAACAGGTTCTGCTCGATATGCTCATCGGTCTTCCCCTCGATTTCCGCGCGGGGCGCCGGGTCGATCGAGGTGATCCGGGTCTGAAGCCCGTGTTCCTCTATGGCCTTTCTCAGAAACCGGGTGGAATGGCCAACCCCCACCTCGACCCAGCGCCCGGGATTATGAACCGCGGCGATGGCATATAGCGCGCGGGCGTCGGCGCGGGAGAAATAACCGTTCTTCCAATAGACCGCCTGCGGATCGTGTTCCGGGGCGTTTTCCGGAACGGCGTTCAGCGCCTCGGAATAGAAATGAGCCTTCAGTTCTTCGAAAAACGCCTCGAAATGGGCGCGGTCGCGTTCCAGGCGCGCTTCGACAGCCTCGAAACGGTAATTTTCGGGCAGTTCCTTCTGGATTTCGCCATAGGGCGCGGCGGGAATGAAAGCGCCGTGTTTCGAGAGAAACTCCGACAGCGCGCCGGACATGGCGTCCTGCAAATCGCGCCGGACCGCGGGGCGTTGCGCCAGAAAATCGATGATATCGCGTGATTTGCTCACGTATCCGTCCCTCGCGAAGAATAGAAAGCGCGGCATATCAGGGCCCCGCGCAACGGCCAAGCTTTCGCCCTACAGGCGCCCGGCCCTCTCCAGCCGCTCCAGCATCTCGGCGCGCGCCTCCGGCAATTGCTTGTCAGAGGGCCAAAGCACCCAGCGCTCCAGAAAATGTCCGGTCAGGGCGAACGCCGCCGCCACGTCGCCCTCCTTCAGATTCGGCGCGCCGCCGCGCATATATTCGGGTAGCAGGAACAGCTTGTCCTTATAGGGCTCGCCGGCCGCCTCGCTGACCGCCCGGCCCGATTTCGGGCTGACATAGATCAGGTCTTCCTCGACTCCGGTCGCCGCGCACCGCCTCAAATCCAGCCCGAATCCCAGCTCCGCCAGCAACCCGGCCTCGAACCGCGTCATCAGGGCCGGCCAGATGTCGGGCTGATCCATATTGGCGATCAACGTGGAAAAAGCGTCGAACAATTTAGGATGGGCTTCGCGCTCAGGCGCCACCTGGGAAAGCAGCGTGCAGGAGGCGTTGAGGCCGGAAATGGCCAGCCGGTCATCCAGCAATTCCGCCGGAAACGGATCCGCCGCATCGATTTCAAAATAGCCCAGATGGTCTTCCAGCCGCGCCCGCCAGGTTGCCCGCACCTGATTGCCGGGCTGCAAAACGCCACGCAGACGCTTGGATCGTCCGCCGCGGACCAGCCCGGCGTGACGGCCCTTTTCCGGGGTCAACAATTCTATAATGGCGCTGGATTCGCCATGGGGACGGACCCGGATGACGATCCCCTGATCGGTCCATTCCATGGCGTCAGACGTCGAACTCCAGTCCCAGCGGCGTGTAGAGGCTGCGCTGTTCGGACCAGTTTTCCTTCACTTTCACATGCAGGAACAAATGCACCCGGCGGCCGAGAATTTCTTCCAGCTCTTCCCGCGCACGCTGCCCGATTTCACGGATGGCGCGGCCCTGCTTGCCCAGAACGATGGCCCGCTGGCTTTCCCGCTCCACGAATATCGTTTGTTCGATCCTGACAGAGCCGTCGCGCTTTTCCTCCCAACTCGCCGTTTCCACGGCGGTGGCGTAGGGAAGCTCCGCGTGCAGGCGCAGGAACAGTTTTTCGCGCGTAATTTCGGCGGCCAGCAGGCTTTGCGGCAGGTCCGCCGCCTGATCGGGCGGATAGAGATACGGGCCTTCCGGCATCGTTTCCGAAACAGCTTTCAACAGATCGCCAACGCCGTCGCCCTTGGTCGCTGACAACATGAATATCTGGCTATAAACACGTGTATCATTGAGTGTTTGCGCCAATTCAAGCAGCGGCTCCCGCTTCATCGCGTCAATCTTGTTCAGCGCCAGAAACGCCGTCCGCCCCGCCTCCTTGAGGCCGTCAATAACCCGCGCCACATCATCGCCGGAGCGGTGGTCAGCGCCGGTTTCGTCGGGCGTGCCGATCCGCGTCTGGGCGGCGGCGTCGACCACATGGATGATCGCGTCGGCCTCCTCCGCGCCCGTCCAGGCCGCGCGCACCATGGCGCGGTCCAGCCGGCGGCGCGGGGCAAAAATGCCGGGCGTATCGACAAACACGATCTGGGAGTCGTCATGCATGGCGACGCCGCGCACCGGAAAGCGCGTCGTCTGCACCTTGTGCGTCACGATCGAGACCTTCGTCCCGACCATCTGGTTCACCAGCGTCGACTTACCGGCGTTCGGCGCGCCAATAACGGCGGCAAATCCGGAACGTGTGGTTGGGTCAGCCATTATCGGTTTCTCGCTTGAACAGGGCTTCGGCGGCGTTGCGTTCGGCTGCCTGTTTTGAACTCCCCTTCCCCCGCTCGGGTTTCACGCCCTCCAGGCTGACTTCCACCTTGAATTTCGGCGCGTGATCGGGGCCCGACCGGCCCACAATCGTATAGCGGGGAACGTCGTAACCCTGCGCCAGCGCCCATTCCTGCAGGGCGGTCTTGGGGTCGCGCGGTTTATCGATGACCTTCTTCAGCTCTTTCTTCCAGAAGGAATCATAAAAATGACGGGCCGCCTTCAGCCCGCCATCCAGATACAGCGCGCCGATCATGGCCTCGCAAGCGTCGCCCAGGATGGAATCCTTTTCCCGGCCCCCGCCACGCTCCTCCGATTTGCTCAGCCGCAAAGCCTTGTCGATACCGGCGTCCAGCGCCACCCGGGCGCAGGTTTCCCGCCGCACAAGCGCGTTCAGGCGCGGCGCCAGTCCGCCTTCGGCGACGTCGGCAAATGTCTCATAGAGCTTTTCGGCGGTCAGCAGGCCCAGTATCCGGTCGCCCAGAAATTCCAGACGTTCATTATTGCTGCGGTCGCCCGCGCCATCACCGAAGCTGGAATGAGTCAGGGCGCGGATCAGCAGCTCGCGATCCTTGAACCGGTGTCCGATCCGGTCCTGCAGTTCGGCGAGAGCCGGGTCCTTGCTCACAATTCTTCGGCGTTGGCCCTGACGCCGTGGAAGAAGCGGCCCAGCCGGAAATTGAACCAGGTCCAGGGCCGCAGCAGGCGGAAATTCTCGTTGACGGAGAAGAAGATGATCTGCGCCTTGCCGACCAAATTCTCCGCCGGAACCGCATCGAAATAGCGGCTGTCACGGCTGTCGTCCCGGTTGTCGCCCATCATGAAATAATGGTTCTCGGGCACGAAGAAGACCCGCGTATTATCGGCCGGGCCGCCTTTGCGCTGATCGAAAATGATGTGCGTATCGCCGTTCGGGAAGGTTTCCCGGTAAATCTGGGTCGCGCGGCGATTGCCGAAATCGTCCGTCGTATTGAGGCTTTTCACGAATTCATGGCCGACCGGCTGACCGTTGATGTTCAGCACGCCGTCAATCATCTGGATCCGGTCGCCGGGCAGGCCGACGACCCGCTTGATATAATCGGTGCGGTTGTCGCGCGGATATTTGAACACCACGACATCGCCGCGATCTGGCTGACCGCCCAGAATCCGTCCGTCAAAAATGGGCGGCGACAAAGGCAGGGAATGGCGGCTGTAGCCATAGGAAAACTTGGACGCAAAGATGTAGTCGCCGGTCGCCAGCGTCGGCACCATCGACTCGGACGGAATATGGAAAGGCTGGAACAGCAGGGTGCGCAGGATCAGCGCAATGCCCAGCGCATAGACGATCGTGCGGACATTCTCGCCCAGCGCGCTTTTCGAGCCCTTCATATTCAAAACACGATCCATCATTGTCTTATCCGCGCGGCGCCGGTTGAGCAGGCGCGATGGCGGCTTCAATAATCACAAAAGCCTGCGCCAGCGGGAAGTCGTCCGTGATCGTCAGGTGAACCTGCACCGTATGCCCGTCCGGGGTCATCGCCGCAAGCCGTTCCGCCGCGCCGCCGGTCAGGGCCAGCGTCGGTTTTCCGCTCGGCAAATTCACCACGCCCATGTCTCGCCAGTGCACGCCGCGCCGCGGCACCCCGGTTCCCAGCGCCTTGGCGCAGGCCTCTTTGGCCGCAAAACGCTTGGCGTAGCTCGCCGCGCGCTCCCGGCGCTTGTCGGATTTGGCCTGTTCGATCTCGGTAAAGATGCGCTGCACAAAACGGTCGCCGAACCGGTCCAGCGAATGTTCGACCCGGCGGATATCGATCAGGTCGTTGCCCATGCCAAGGATCATGAGCGCGCCTCCACGATCAGCGTCTTCATACGCCTGATCGCCTCTTCCAGCCCGATGAAGATCGCCTCCCCCATCAGGAAATGCCCGATATTCAGCTCACGCATCTCCGCGATGGCCGCGACCGGCTTGACCGTGTCGAACGTCAGGCCGTGGCCGGCGTGGATTTCAAGCCCGCGCCCCGCCCCGTCAGCGGCTGCGGCGCGGATCCGGTCCAGCTCGGCTTCCGAGTCTTTCGTCTCGCCTGCGAAAACGTGCTCAACATAGCGGCCGGTATGAAATTCCACGACCTCCGCGCCCAGCGCCGAAGCTACGGCGACCTGAACCGGGTCCGGCTCGATAAACAGCGACACGCGAATGCCGCCTTCCTCGCGCAGCCGACGCACGACGGGGGCCAGCTGGTTGTGATGCCGCGCGGCGTCCAGCCCGCCCTCTGTCGTCCGCTCCTCGCGCTTTTCAGGCACGATGCAGCAATGGGGCGGGCGGTGGCGCAAGGCGATCTCCACCATCTCGTCCGTGGCGGCCATTTCCAGGTTCAGGGGCAGGTCGATCTCGTCCACCAGCCGCTGGATATCCTTGTCCCCGATATGGCGGCGGTCTTCCCGCAGATGGGCCGTGATGCCCTCAGCGCCCGCCTCCGCGGCCAGCCGCGCCGCGCGCACGGGATCGGGATGATCTCCGCCGCGCGCATTCCGGATGGTCGCGACATGGTCGATATTGACCCCGAGGCGCGGCAGCTCGCTCACGCAAGGCCCCGGCTGCCCGGTTTCACCGGCGGAATGGCTTTCAGTTCTTCAGGAAGTTCGTCTTCCTTGTAGGCCGGGAAGTCGACCTGGGCGAGCGAGATGAGTGGCGCGCCAATATCCGCCTTGCCGCCCGAGCGGTCGATCAGGCACGCGCCGGCGAGGATTTCCGCGCCCGTCTTGCGAAGCGCGTCCAGACATTCGCGGGAAGACAGGCCCGTGGTCACGATGTCCTCCACCATCACCACGCGCTCGCCCGGCTGCAGCGCGAACCCCCGGCGCAGCTGGAATTCACCGTCCTCGCGCTCCACGAACAGGGCGTCGCAGCCCAGATGCCGCGCCGTTTCATACCCCGGGATAATTCCGCCCACGGCGGGCGAAACAACGGCGTCGACCGGACCGCCCACGGCGTCGCGTATCTTCTTCGCCAGCGCCTTGCAGAGCTTCTCGGTCCGGTTCGGGTCCTTGAAGACCTGCGCCTTCTGCAGGAAGACCGGGCTGCGCAGCCCGGAAGACAGAATGAAATGGCCTTCAAGCAGGCCGCCGGCCGCCTTGAATTCGTCGAGTACGTCCTGGGTATTCACCGTCGCTTGGTCTCCTGTGCGCGTTTGGCCTTCACCACGCTGCGGCTGGCGCGCAGAGCGGCGATGATGTGCGACAGGTGTTTGGCGTCCAGAACCTCGATATCCAAGCGCATGTCGAAGAAATCTGTGGACCGATTGAGGGTGGAAACATCGGTAATGTTACCGTTGTTCTCGCCCACGATCTGCGCGATCTCGGCCAGCACCCCGGCCTCGTGCACCACGGTCACCAGAACCCGGCTCATGGCCGTCGCTTTCTCGGCCTCCGGCGTCCAGTCCAGATCGACCCAGCGGTCCTTGTCCTCGTCAAAATCGGCCAGCGTGTCGCAATCTATAGTGTGGACCTCCACGCCGATTTCCGGCTGCAGGATGCCCACGATGCGGTCGCCCGGCAGCGGCGTGCAGCACTTCGCGAAGTGCAGCGTCACGCCGGGCGTCAAATCCTTGTCCTTGCCGCGCACGAAAAGCTGCGCCTTCTCCTCGCGGATCAGCCAGCGCGGCCGTCCCCGCAGGCGCTTGGCGTCCTTGCGGCCGGGGAATACAGCGTCCAGCAGGTCCGCCCCGGTAATGCGGTTGCGGCCCAGCTCTTCATAGAGGCGGTTCTCGTCATCCACTTCCAGCCGGCGCAGCGCATCGTTGAGGTTGGACTTGCGCAGCTCCTTGCCCTCGCGCCGGAAGGCGGATTCGGCAATCACCCGGCCCAGCTTGACGAATTCGTCCTTTTCGCTGGTGCGCACCAGACGCCGGATGGCGGACCGCGCGCGCCCCGTAATGACCAGGTCTTCCCAGCCGGAAATCGGCGCCGGCGACCCGGCGCGCAGGATTTCCACCACGTCGCCGTTATTCAGCGTGGTGGTCAGCGGCCGCTCGCGGCCATTGATACGCGCGCCGACCGTGGTGTCGCCCAGATCGGTATGAATCGCATAGGCGAAATCCAGAGGCATCGCGCCCGCCGGCAGCGGAATGAGCTGGCCGCGCGGGGTGAAGGTGAACACCTGGTCAGTGAACATCTCCAGCTTGGCGTGCTCCAGAAATTCGTCCGGGTCGCCGCCATGCTCCAGGATTTCCACGAAGGGCCGCAGCCGCGCCAGCGGGTCGCCGCCCGCGCGCTTGGCCGCATCGGCGTCGAACCGGTAGGCGTCGTCCTTATAGCGCCAGTGCGCGGCGACGCCGTGTTCGGCGACCGTATCCATCTCCTCGGTGCGGATCTGCAGCTCGACCCGCATCTGGTCCGGGCCGATAATCGTGGTGTGCAGGGAGCGGTAATTGTTCGGCTTGGGGACCGAGATGAAGTCCCGGAAACGGTCCGGCACGCAACGCCAGCGCTGATGGATGATGCCCAGCGTCCGGTAGCAGGTATTCTCCTCATCCACGACCACGCGAAAGCCGTAGATATCGGCCAGCTCCTCGAAGCTCAGCGACTTGCGCTCCAGCTTGCGCCAGATCGAATAGGCGCTCTTTTCACGGCCATAGACCCGCGCGGACACGCCTTCCTTTTCCAGCATGTCGACAAGATCGGCCGTGATCTGGGCGATCTTGTCGCCCACCTGCTCGCGCAGCACCGCCAAACGCCTGGAGATCGTCTCGAACGCCGCGGGGTTGAGGTGCTTGAAGGACAGCTCCTCCAACTCGGTACAGATGCGGTTCACGCCAATACGCCGCGCCAGCGGAGCATAGATTTCCAGCGTCTCGCGGGCGATGCGTTCGCGCTTCTCCGGCTTGGAGATGAAATGCAGCGTCCGCATATTGTGAAGCCGGTCCGCCAGCTTCACCAGCAGGACCCGGACGTCGTTGGAAATCGCCAGAATGAACTTCTGCAGGTTTTCGGCCTGTTTCGTCCGCTCCGAATTCAGCTCCACCTGGCCCAGCTTGGTGACCCCGTCGACCAGCTTGGCGACCTCCACGCCGAACATCTCGGCAACCGTGTCGAAACTGGCGTCGGTGTCCTCGATCACGTCATGCAGCAGCGCCGTCGCGATAGAGGC
Source organism: Euryhalocaulis sp. (assembly GCF_013911995.1). NCBI lineage: Bacteria > Pseudomonadati > Pseudomonadota > Alphaproteobacteria > Maricaulales > Maricaulaceae > Euryhalocaulis > Euryhalocaulis sp. The sequence continues at coordinate 7,023 of NZ_JACESD010000050.1, read as the reverse complement.
GGAGTCGAGCCGCAGGTCTGTAAGAATTTCCGAGACCGCGACCGGGTGAGCAAAATACGGATCGCCCGAAGCGCGCATCTGGTCGCCGTGCATTTTGACGGCGTACACATAGGCGCGGCTGATCAGATCCTCATCGACATTCGGGTCATAGGCCCGGACCCGGTCGACAAGCTCATATTGACGCAAAAAACCGCGCCGGTCCGCCGGCGCGGTTTGCTGCGTCGTTGCTGCTGTGTCTGCGTGCTCGCGAACAGCTTCGGCCAAGGCGGCTCCTTAGAACCGGTTATCCGGCCCGGCGTCGCGGTCGGTCTGCAGAGCGCGAAGCATGTCTTCCTCGCTGATGCCCTCGTCGCCACCGCGGCTGGCGATGGCCGCGCGTTCTTCCTCGTCCTCGACATCCTCCAGCGGAATAACGCGCTGCAGGCTGGAGACGAGGCTTTCTTCCAGATCGGACGGCTTGACCGCCTTCTCGGCGATTTCGCGCAGTGCCACGACCGGATTCTTGTCGTTGTCGCGGTCCAGCTTCAGCTCGGCGCCGGCGGAAACATTCCGGGCGCGATGCGCGGACAGCAGAACAAGCTCAAAACGGTTCGGAACCTGTTCGATACAATCTTCAACGGTGACGCGGGCCATGCGCCCTCCTGGAAAACGAAAAACCTAGACGAAACTTCTGTTTAGGGGCCCCTGCCCTTGTATTCAAGACCGCTTGTGCGTCTGCGAAGGGCTCAAGCGCAGTCGCGACAGGCCCACACGCGCCTCGCCGGGCAGGCTTTCCAGCACGCTTCGCGCCCGTCCATGCGCCGGATGCGACCATTCCGGCGCGATGTCCAGCACCGGCGCCAGCACAAAGGCGCGCTTATGGGCGCGCGGGTGCGGCAGAGTCAGGTGTTCGCCCGTTGCCGTCCGCCCGTCATAATCAATCAGGTCCAGATCCAGTGTACGGGAGGACCATCGCGCCTCGCCCGCGCGGTCCCTCCCGAACGCCTTTTCCACCTCCAGCAAGCGCGTCATCAGCGCCTCCGGCGCCAGGCTTGTCTCGATACGCGCCGCGGCATTGGCATAGGGGGGATCAGCCGGATCAGGCCAGGCCGGGCTGCGCCAGAGCCCCGACCGCGCAACAACCGCGACATCCCCCTTCTCGGGTAACGCCCGTATGGCCTTTAGCAAGGTGATTTCCGGCGGACGTCCTTGAAAAGGACGGTTGCCGCCAAGGGCTATGATGATCATGCTACGCGCTTAGTCTTCTATATTGATTGCAATTACGGGATTTGATCATGGCATTCTATCCGAATGAACGTCTGGCGCTGATGATTGATGGCGCGAATTTCTACTCCGCCGCCAAATCTCTCGATTTCGACATCGACTATCGCAAACTTCTGGAAGAATTCCGCAAGCGCGGCCGCCTGATCCGCGCCATCTATTACACCGCGCTGGTGGAGGATCAGGAATATTCCCCGATCCGTCCGCTGATCGACTGGCTGGATTATAATGGCTTCAGCGTCATCACGAAGCCCGCCAAGAGCTACACCGACCACCAGGGCAATCGCCGGATCAAGGGCGATATGGATGTCGAGATTGCGGTCGACGCCCTGCAGCTGTCCGATAATCTGGACCACATCGTCCTGTTCTCCGGCGACGGCGATTTCCGCAAACTGGTCGAGGCGGTGCAGGCCAAGGGCGTGCGCGTCTCCGTCGTGTCCAGCCTGAAGACCGATCCGCCGATGATCTCCGACGATCTGCGCCGTCAGGCCGATTCCTTTATCGACCTGGCGGATCTGGAAGGCCTGATCGGCCGCGCGGGCGGCTCCAACAACCACGATGACGACGACGATTCGTGAGCGCGGGAACCTTCGCGCCTGAAGCGCCCCGCGACTGCCCGCTCTGTCCGAGGCTTGTCGAATTCCGCGAGGAATGGCGGGCGAAAGAGCCTGACTGGTTCAACGCCCCGGTCCCGTCTTTCGGAGCGGAAGACTGCCGCCTGCTGGTCCTCGGTCTGGCGCCCGGACTGCGCGGAGCCAACCGGACGGGGCGGCCTTTCACCGGCGACTGGGCCGGCGACCTCCTCTACCCCACGCTGCAGAAATACGGCTTTGCGAAAGGCGAATATGACGCGCGGCCGGATGACGGCCTGACCCTTTCTGATTGCATGATCACCAATGCGGTGCGGTGCGTGCCGCCCCAGAACAAGCCGACCGGGCCGGAAGCCAAAACCTGCCGCAACTATCTGGTCGCCCGGCTTGAGGCCCTGCCCCGGCTTCAGATCATCGTTGCGCTCGGCAAGATTGCCCACGACAACGCTTTGGCGACTCTCGGCTACAAGCTGTCCGCAAAGAAATTCGCGCACGCCGCTGAACATGAACTGGAGGGCCCGAACGGCCCGCTTCTCATGATCGATAGCTATCACTGCAGCCGCTACAACACGAACACCGGCCGCCTCACCGAGGCGATGTTTCACGACGTGTTCGAGAAGGCGAAAAAACGTATCGAGTTGGCTTAACGCCGGGCCAGCATCGCTTTGCGGCGTCCATGTCGCCAGCGATACATGAAGCCCGCCCATGCCGCGTAAAGCGGCGTCATGGCCCCTGCATCAACCTCAATAGTCTCTGACAAACGCGCCCCGCCCTCATTGGGGAACACGTGCAGGTTATGCCGCCATGCCTTTACCGGACCACCATGTTCGAAACTGCGCAAAACGCGACGTCCCGGATCGTATTCCAGAACCTCCATTACCCATGGCGAACGCGGAAAAAATCCAAACAGCGAAAATTCGCTCTTGATGACTTGTCCGGTCTCCAAAGGCGCATCCGGGAGGCCATGAAATCTGACCAGCCCTCTCATCGCCGCTTGGACACTCGCCCAGTCTGTAGCCGTTTCCCATAACGCGTCCGGTGAAGCTGCGTAATCATGGTTTAGCTCCACGGTCTGCATGGCGCGTCAGTTATGCTCGCGCAGGATACGGGCTTTCTGGCGTTCCCAGTCGCGCTTCTTGACCGTCTGGCGCTTGTCGATGGTCTTCTTGCCCTTTGCGAGTCCCAGCTTCAGCTTGGCGATGCCGCGATCGTTGAAATACAGCGTCAGCGGGACCAGCGTCATGCCCTCGCGCTGGGTGGCGGCCGATAGCCGGGCCACCTCGCGGGCGTGGAGCAGCAGCTTACGGTGCCGCTTGGGCTCATGATTGTGCCGGTTCGCGGCGGCGTACTCAGGAATATAGGAATTGATCAGGAATATCTCGCCGCCCTCGTCGCTGGCATAGGATTCGGCAATATTCGCCTTGCCTTCGCGCAGCGATTTCACCTCGGACCCGGTCAGCGCCAGTCCGGCCTCGATCTCGTCCTCGATCTCGTAGTCGAACCGCGCGCGGCGGTTCTTGGCGATCGTCTTGCCCATGCGTCCTATCCGTCCAGCAATCCTGCGCGGTTCATCGCCGCGCGCACCGCGTCCTTCGCGGCCTCGCCCGGCTCCGTGATCGGCAGACGCACATCCACGCCCGACAGCCCCAGCAGGGAGAGCGCGTATTTGGCGGGTCCGGGGCTGGGATCAAGGAACAGCGCCTTATGAAGCTCAGCCAGACCGGAATCGATGCTGCGCGCCTCGTCCAGTTCACCGGCCGCCGCGGCGTCCCAGATCTGCGCGCACAGGCCGGGCGCAACATTGGACGTGACGGAGATCGCGCCGTCGCCGCCATTCGCCGCGAACTCGACCGCTGTCGAATCGTCACCGGACAGCAAGGTGAAATCCTCGCCGCAGGCTTCGCGCTGATCGCGCGCCCGCGCCATGTCGCCTGTAGCGTCCTTGACCCCGACGATCCTTTCCAGCCTGGAAAGCGCCGACATCGTTTTCACTGACATGTCGATTACAGAACGGCCCGGGATATTGTAGATAAGTATCGGCAGGGAGACCGCATCATGAATGGCCTCGAAATGGCGATACAGCCCCTCCTGGTTGGGCTTGTTGTAATAGGGCGTGACGATCAGCAGGCCGTCTGCGCCCGCCGCTTCCGCCTGCCGGGAGAGCGCGATGCCTTTTGACGTATCGTTGGACCCGGCGCCGGCAATGACCGGCGCGCGGCCCGCCGCGGCTTCCACGGTCAATTCGATGACCCGGCGTTGCTCGTCCGCCGACAGAGTCGGCGACTCGCCGGTAGTGCCGCACGGCACGAGGCCGTCCGTGCCTTCGTCGAGCTGCCATTGCACCAAATCTTGCAACGCGGCCTCATCGACCGCGTTGTTCTTGAAGGGCGTTATCAAAGCAGTCAGGGATCCAGTGAACATGAACCTTCCTTCGGGCGCAGATCTGACTTTCGCGGCGGACCTTAAGCGGGCCGCCCTTGGCGCGAAAGGGCGCATGCTCATGCTGGCCGCGACAACGGGCCTAATCGCCGGCCCGGCGCTGGCCCAGAGCGTTCCGGTACCCCGGCCCAAGCCCGAACCTGCGCCTTTCACGCAGACCCTGCCGCCACAGGAATTCAACCGGCTGGAGGCCGCGTTCGAGGCTTCCCGCGACGGCGACTGGGGCGCGGTGCGCGCGGCGATCCCCTCGATCAACGACCCGGTGGCCCGCAAGCTTCTGCTCTGGCGCATCGCGACCTCGGACGAACAGACCAGCTTCCGCGATCTGGCGAACCATATCGAACAGCTGGACGGCTGGCCGAACACCAATGCGATGAAGCGGGACGCCGAGTATGCGCTCAGCGACAAGAACAGCGCCTATATCCCGCCCTCTGAAATCGCCGCCTATTTTTCCGAAAACCCGCCGATCACCGGCGAAGGTCACGCCATCTACGCGTTCGCGCTGTTCGACCTGAATCTGCCGGACGACGCGGAACTGGAGCTGAAGAAAGCCTGGCGCGGCCAGACGCTGAAACTGGAAACCCAGCGCCGCATTCTGAACGAACACGCGCAGCGCCTGTCGGCGGATGATCACTGGTCGCGCGTGGATTTCCTGCTCTGGGCGGATCAGCGCACCGCCGCGCGGGATGTCATCCCCTATCTGTCGGCGGAGAAAAAGGCCGTCGCCCAGGCGCGTCTCGGCCTGACCGAAGGCACGTTGTCGGCCGCCAATGTCCCGTCCAGCATGGCCGGCGACCCCGGCATCCTGCACCAGCGCGCCCGCGCTGCGCGCCGCCGCGGCGACGATAGCGGCGCCATCGCCAATCTCCGCGCCATTACCGAAAATCCGTCGGTGGAAACCGGCCGGGGCGAGCTGTGGAACATGCGCCACCTGATGGCGCGCGAGGCTCTGGAGCTGAAGGATTATCGCGCCGCCTACGACCTCACCAAAGCGACCGATCTGGAAGACGCCGGCGACCGGTCAGAGGCGGAATTCCTCGCCGGCTGGGTCGCGCTGCGCTTCCTCGACATGCCCGAGGCTGCAGGCGAGCACTTCAAGATCATCACGGAAATCGTCTCGACCCCGGTATCGCTCTCGCGGGGACAATACTGGCAGGGCCGCGCCGCGCAGGCCGCGGGCGACACGGAGGCCGCGCAGACCTATTACACACAGGCCGCCGAACACATCACCACCTATTACGGCCTGCTGGCCGCCGAACGGCTGGAAAGCCTGACCGGCGAACCCGCGATGATTGTCATTCCGGCGGACCCTGAAATCACCCAGGCCGATATCGACGCCTTTGAATCCCGCGAGCTGGTTCAGGCCGCCCGGATGCTGGGCGAGCTGGGCGAGGACTGGTGGTTCACCGTGTTCGCCTATCACATCGAGGACACGATGCAGGACGCGGCGCAATTCGCGTTGCTGTCCGACATGGCCAAGGATTACGGCATGATGCGCCCCGCCCTGCGCGTGGCGAAATCAGCCCGCAACCGGCACATCCCGGTGATGGAGCGCGCCTATCCGCTGGCCTTCACCCCGCCGGAGGGACCGCAATATGTCGAACCGGCGCTGGCGCTCGCCATTTCGCGTCAGGAAACCGAGTTCGATCCGCGCGCCGTCAGTCACGCCAACGCGCACGGGCTGATGCAGCTATTGCCCACAACCGCGCAATCCACGGCGCGATCCCTGGGGCGGCCCTATCGTTATTCCTGGCTGCTGGACGATCCCGATTACAATGCGGAGCTGGGCAGCTCCCACCTCAAACAGCTGGTGGGCGATTTCAACGGCTCCTACATCGTGTCGATGGCGGGCTATAACGCGGGCGCATCGCGCGGCCGCCGCTGGATCGCAACCTATGGCGATCCCCGGGCCGGCGCCATTGATCCGGTTGACTGGGTGGAGCTGGTGCCGTTCGGCGAAACGCGGAACTATATCCAGCGCGTGATCGAGAACTTGCAGGTCTATCGCGCGCGCCAGAACGGCAATACCGCGCCCGTGACCATCACCGAAGATCTCAACAAGGGCTCGATCCCGAAAGCCAGCCTGTCCCCGACCTAGAGCCGGGCCAGCGCCCGCTGGTAAATATCCGAATCGACATTGCCGCCGGTCAGCACCACGCCGACGCGGCTGCGCCGCGCGAACGGCTTGCGCGACAACAGCGCCGCCAGCGCCGCAGCGCCGCCGGGCTCGACCACCAGCTTCATGCGGCGGAAGGCGAACGCCATGGCGTCCAGCGCCTCGTCATCGCTGACGGCGAAGCCGCCTGCGACCCGCTCCTTGTTGATCGCGAACGTGATTTCCCCCGGCGCTGGCGACAGCAACGCATCACAGATCGATCCGCCGCGCCGCTCATTCCCGACAATCTTCCCGGCGTCGAACGACTTCATATGATCGTCGAAGCCTTCGGGCTCCGCCGTGTAAATTTTCGTGGACGGGCTCAAGCCCTCAAGGGCCAGCGCGATGCCGGCCGTCAGCCCGCCGCCGCCCGCGCAAACGATCAGCGCATCCAGCGGCCCGCCCGCCGCCTGCGCCTGCCGGGCGATTTCCAGCCCTGCCGTGCCCTGCCCTGAAATCACGTCCGGGTCGTCGAAGGACGGCACCAGAGTCGCGCCGGTTTCCGCCGCTATCCGCGCGGAAATTTCCTCCCGGCTTTCAGTTTCCCGGTCATAGGTCACGATTTCGCCGCCCAGGCGG
>NZ_JACESD010000005.1:0-97942 GCF_013911995.1 Euryhalocaulis sp. | reverse complement strand
GGGTCAGGCGGGCGTGGCGGGACTGGCCATCGGCTTCGCCCTGAAAGACACGGTGGCGAATTATATCGCCTCCACCCTCCTCACCCTGCGCCGCCCGTTCGAGGCCAACGACATCGTGCGCATCGGCGATCAGGAGGGCACGGTCGCCCGCCTGACCCCGCGCTCCACCATTCTGATCACCACGGACGGCAATCATGTCTCCGTTCCCAACGGGACGGTGATCCAGTCGGTCATCGTGAACTTCACGCGGCGGCCGCAGCGGCGCTTTTCGTTCGAGGTGGGGATCGGCGCGGCGGACGACGCCGGCAAGGCCTGCCGCGTCACGCGGGACGCCATCGTTGCGACGCAGGGCGTGATCGCCGATCCGGCCCCGGCCTGCATCGTCAAGGCGTTCGGCAATTATAACCTGATCCTGGAGGCGTCCGGCTGGGTCGACCAGCGGGCCAGCAGCTTCCTGTCGGTGCGGGGCCTGGCGATCGCGGCGGTGCGCGACGCGCTGCTGGCGCAGGGCATCGACCTGCCCGATCCGATTGTGCAGGTGCGCCAGCTGGGCGAAGCGGCGCCGGCCGAGGCCGCAGCGCCGAAAACCGCGCGGACCGACCTTCAGGACATGGCCGAACAGCAACCGGAATCCGAAGCCGCCGAACAGGCCGCGCGCGAGGCCGAGGAAGGCGAGAACCTTATGAAAAAGGCGGCGCCCGAATGAGCGCCGCCTTGTTTCAGGCTTGGGTTTTCCGTCCCGCCTAGATCAGCCAGGTCTTGGGATCGGGGATCGGCTTGTTGTCGAGCAGCCGGACGACGCCGACCACCAGCCGCAACAGCCACCACACCGCCAGTGCGATGAAGAGCGGTATGCCGATAACCACGAAAATCAGGATGAAGCAGATCACCGAGCCGGCAAGACCGATCCAGAACGTGCGGATCAGATATTCATAATGGCCGGCCAGAACGGGATTTTCCGTGTCCCGCTTCAGATAGGCCAGGATCACGCCCACGATCGCGGCGATGCCGCCCGTCACGAAGGTCGCGAGATAGAGGATATAGGAAACAATCGCGATGGTGCGGTCGTCTGAATCGGCAATGGATGAGCGCGCCTCGCTATAGGAGCGCGAGGCTTCGTCGCGCGCCGCCGAGGCGGCCTTGGAGGCGCGGTCCTGCGCCGAGCGCGCCGCCGAGCTCATCTTCTCGCGGGTTTCGGACGATTTCTGTCCGCCGGACGCGCTCTGTTCCGCGCCGCCGCCCGCCGCCGCGGTGCGGTCCATCGCGACATCTTCCGGGCTGCCGCCTGTGTCGGCGGCGTCCGTGTCCGGCTTTTCAGGGTCGTTGGGGGTAGGCTCTTTGGGGTCAGCCATTTGGGAAAGCATCCTCACTCTGGAGACTATTTCCCCTGATAGATGATCCGATTGCGGGTGAAACTCAAGGTCTGCGCGCGGAAATCGGCGAACGCACGCGCCCTGTCAAAGCCCGAGAAACCAGCTGCGGGGCGAGGGAATGGCCTGATTGCCCAGCGCCTTGACCAGCCCGATGACCGAACGCGCCAGGAACCACAGCGCGGCGAGAAACCAGACCGTCTTGGCCAGACCCAGCGGCCAGACCACAAGCCCCAGGACCGCCAGCAATATGCCGATCCAGAACGTCCTGATCTGGAACACGAAATGGGAGTTCGGCCCTAGCCCGCCCATGTTCAGCTTGAGATAGGCGAGGATCACTCCGATAAGCGAGAGCAGCCCGCCCGGAATGGCAAAAAGCACATAGATAATAACGGCGTAGGTTTTCAGCTTGTGCGGATCGCGGTCTGACATGGCGGTCCTCGAAATCCCGGTCTGCTGGCGGCTCTGTGACGATAACCGGCGCGCCCTAGCGCCGGCGGTACATGCGCTTCAAAGCGAAAATCGCGCCAATCGCGGCGGCATAGAGCGCCGCGCGCAGGATCAGGACGTCGCCGGGCTGCTGGGTGAAGCGGTCGCCCGAGCGCGCCAGCGCCGTCCACGGCGCGGCGCCGCCCAGCATGTGGATCAGGCCCATGACGGCGTAATCGGCGATGAGCGCCAGCGCCACGGCCAGCGCAAGCTCCTTCCAGCGGCCGACCAGAAAGGCGGCGACCGCAGAAACGGCGGCCATCACGGCGTAATCGACCGGCGTTAAGGCGTCGAACGGCATAATCCCTCCCCCCAGAGTGAACGGCCGATACTATATCAGGCCGCCCGGGCGGCGGGATCCCCTGCAAGAAACGCGGCCAGACGGCTGACATCGCCCGCCGCCTGGCTATCCGGCGCGCGCTCGAACAGCGGTTTCTGACGGCGGATCGCGTCCTTGGCGCGCGAGTCACGGCGCACCGCGCCGGCATATTCCGGGGTGAAGCCGAGGAAGGTCGTGCAGGTCTTCGCAAACCCCTCATAGGCGCCGCGCGCCTGATTGAAGGTCTCGCTCATATTCAGCGCGAGGAACGGTTCGGCGGAATCGTCCCGCAGGCGCAGCATCTTCACGAAGGCATAGGCGTCGGTCATCGAGGTCGGCTCATCCATCAGCACGACCAGAACATCGTCCGCCGACATGCAAAGCCGCATCAGCGCGGGCTCGACGCCCGCGGCCAGGTCCACCAGCACCCGGTCATATTTCAGCGACAGCCCGGCCAGCGCCGCGGCGAGCGAGGCCGCTTCCTCTTTCGAGATTCCGGCCATGGCGCCGGAGCCGGAGCGCCCGGCGATAACATCGAACCCGCCCGCGCCGGCCCCGCCCATGGCGGGCGTGACGGCGTCTTTCAGCTCCCGCTCCCCCGTCACGACGGCGGACAGGTCGTGCGGCGGGGTCAGGCCCAGCTGCACGTCGACATTGGCCATGCCCAGATCGCCGTCGAACACCAGAACGCGCTCGCCGCGCCGGGCGAAGGCCTGCGCCAGCGAGGCGGAGATAAAGGTCTTGCCCACACCGCCCTTGCCCGAGGCGACGGCCAGGATGCGTCCGGCGGGGGCGTGCGGCGCTTGTTGAGCATTCATGCGGCGGTCTCCTCTTCCCAGACCAGGTCGGTTTCGCCGCCAGACGGGTCTTCCAGCAGGAAGCGCGCAAGGCGCAGCGGCGTGGCGGGGGCGAAACCGCCCCCCAGATACGGCGTGGCGGAAAACTGCGCATAGGCGAGGCCGCCGGGCCGGGCGAGGCTGACCAGCGCGCCGCGTCCGCGCACCGCATCCAGCTTGGAGGCGATGGCGCGGCTGGCGCCCAGTTCGCCCGCGCGGCGCGCCAGCATGCTGGCCTCTTCCCGCGCCATGCCGGAATCGATGACCAGGACCGGATCGGCCCCGGCGGCGTCGATCAGGTCCACCATGGCGGCGACATCGCGGCGGTCATAGAGATTGGCGGCAGGGGCGTCGACGATCACGAATTCATCCTCGCCCGCCCCGTCCACGATGCGGGCCAGCGCGTCCAGATCCTCCGCCACGTCGAAAGCCGCGCGCGTGGCCTCGGCATAGCGGCGTAATTGATCGGGGGCGGCGGCGCGCGCCCAGTCGGCGCAGACCAGCCGCGCGGACTCGCCGTTTAGCGCGGCGCGGGCTGCCAGCTTGGCGGCGGCGGAGGTCTTGCCCGCGCCCGCCGGGCCGATGAGAACCACCGCGCCGTCCAGCGCCGCGGAGACCGGGCGGAAGCGGAAACGGGTTTCCAGCGCCAGCGCCAACGCGGCGACCGGCGAATCCTCATCCAGCGAATCCGCGGCGCGGCCCAGAGAGTCCGCCATCTCGCCCTCCACCCCGTGGGCCGAGAGAATGGCGCCGATCCGGCCGAGGCTTTCAGGCTCCAGCCCCGCCGCGGCCAGGGGGCCGCGCGAGGCGGCGTCCGGATCCAGCTCCGCTCCGCCATCCGGCTTCGCCTCGACCGCGGCGCGCACTTCCAGATTGCCGCCCTCGGTGGCGCGCGTCGTCACGATGATGGCGTCCGGCCCCATTTCCCGGCGCACCAGAGTCATCGCTTCGGCCATGTCCCGGACGATGAAGGACCGCAGCCTCATGGCGCGGTCCTCTCACATTTATCCGGCGTGAACCCTGCCCGCCTCATCAAACCTGCCCGGCGGTCCTGAGCCGCGATTTGGGATGGACCTCGTTCTGCGACATGACCGGGGTCTGGCCGCGGAAGCGTTCGATCAGGGAGCGGACATAGGGGCGGATGGCCGGGCTGGTCAGCAAGACCGGGGCCTCGCCGCGCTGCGCGGCCTCGTCAAATGCGTTCCGGACGGCGGTGACAAATTCGTGCAGCTTGGTCGGCGGCAGGGCGAGCTGGCGCTCGTCCCCCTGCCCGATCAGGGATTCGGCGAAGGCCTGCTCCCATGGCGGGGACAGGGTGATGACGCTGAGCGCGCCGTCGGGGCTGATATTCTGATGGCAGAGCTGACGCGCCAGGCGGGACCGTACATGTTCGGTGACCGCATTGAGATTCTGCGAGTGGGAGCTGGCCTCGGCGATACCCTCCAGAATGGCGGGCAGGTCGCGGATGGAGACGCGTTCGGCCAGCAGGTTCTGAAGCACGCGCTGGATGCCCGACCGGGTGATCTGGCTGGGCACGATATCGTCCAGCAGCTTCTGGTGCTCCTTGGACAGCTCGCCCAGAAGCTTTTCGGTCTCCGCGAAGGAAAGCAGCTCCGGCATGTTGTCACGGAGAATTTCCGTGAAATGGGTCGCCAGAACCGTGGCCGGGTCGACAATGGTGTAGCCGCGGAAGGTCGCTTCCTCGCGCATATTGTCGTCGATCCAGGTCGCGGGCAGCCCGAAAGCGGGTTCCTTCACATGCTCGCCGCCCATATCGATCTGCGCGCCGCCGGGATCCATCACCAGAAGATGGTTCAGCTTCAGTTTGCCCTCGCCCGCGCGCATTTCCTTGACGCTGATCGCATACTCGTCGCTCTCCAGCACCATGTTGTCGAGGATGCGGACCGAGGGCATGACGAAACCCATTTCCTGCGCCAGAGACCGGCGCAGCGCCTTCAGCTGGTCGGTCAGGCGGCGGCCCTCGACCTCATTAATCAGCGGCAGCAGGCCGTAGCCCAGCTCGATCTTCAGGACATCCATGGCCAGCGCTTCTGAGATCGGCGCCTCTTCCGGCTCTGTTTCCTGCTGTTCGATGGCGACGCGGGCGACCTCGGCGGCGTTGGCCTGCCGCGTGCGGCGGTGAATGACATAGGCGCTGCCGCCCGCCAGCACGGACATCAGCGCGAAGGGAAGCAGCGGCATGCCCGGCAGAAGGCCGGCCATCATGGCGATGATGGCGACCATGGTCAGGCCCTGCGGATAGCCGGAGAATTGCGCAACCAGCGCCTTGTCGGCCGCGCCCTCCACGCCGGCCTTGGAAACCAGCAGGCCGGCGGCGATGGAGATGATCAGGGCCGGGATCTGGGAGACCAGGCCGTCGCCGATGGTCAGCTTGGTGAAAGCGTTGGCGGCGTCGCCGACCGCCATGTCGTGCTGCATGATCCCGATGACCATGCCCGCGACGATATTGATGCCGGTAATCAGCAGGCCCGCGACCGCGTCGCCGCGCACGAATTTCGACGCGCCATCCATCGAGCCGAAGAAATTGGATTCCGATTCCAGCTCCTTCCGCTTGGCGCGCGCCTCGTCCTCGCTGATCAGGCCGGAGGAGAGATCGGCGTCGATCGCCATCTGCTTGCCGGGCATGGCGTCCAGCGAGAAGCGCGCCGCCACTTCGGCGATCCGGCCCGAACCCTTGGTAATCACGACGAAGTTCACGATCACCAGGATGATGAAAACGATGATCCCGATGACGTAGGAGCCGTTCATCACGAAGGCGCCGAACGCCTCGATAATATCGCCCGCCGCGCCAGTGCCCTCGTGCCCGTGCGAGAGGATCAGCCGCGTGGAAGCGATATTCAGCCCCAATCGCAACATGGTCGCGATCAGTAGCACCGCCGGGAAGGCGGAAAATTCCAGCGGCTTGTTGATGAACAGCGCGGTCATCAGGACCAGCACCGAGAAGGAAATCGAGATCGCCAGCGCAAAGTCCAGCAACCAGCGCGGCATCGGCAGGATCAGCATCACCAGAATGGCGAGAATGCCGACCGCCAGCGCCACGTCGCCGCGCAGCGGCGAACGCACAATCGCGTTCCAGTTCCAGGCGGGGGCGCCGGAAGCGGGTGCGTCAGAAGTGGCTGTTGTGTCCGACACCTAGCGCGATCAGGCCGCTTCGCCGGCGCGGGACTGGCCGGACTGGGGCACCTGGACGCCCTCATCGATATAAAGCCGCAGCTTGTTGCGCAGCGTGCGGATGGAGATGCCGAGGATATTGGCCGCATGCGTGCGGTTGCCCAGGCAATGCTCCAGCGTGTCCAGGATCAGTTGCTGTTCGACCTCGGCCACCGTCTTGCCGACCGCGCTCTGCGCCGCTTCGGCGGTTTCGGCGGCGCGGCGAGCGGTATTGTCCTCGCCCGGCGTATAGACAGACCCGTCCGGCATGCGGATGGCGTTGCGCTCTATCTCTTCCTCGCGGGAGAGCAGGACGGCGCGGTGCATGGTGTTTTCCAGCTCCCGCACATTGCCCGGCCAGTTGCGGGTCAGCAGCAGGTCGCGCGCATCCTTGGAGATGGCCTTGTGGGACAGGCCGTTGGCGGCGGCGTATTTCTTCCCGAAATGGTCCGCCAGCGCCAGAATGTCGGCCGGGCGCTCGCGAAGGGCCGGCAGGTGCAGGTTCACCACGTTCAGGCGGAACAGCAGGTCTTCGCGGAACTGGTTTTCCGAGACGGCCTTTTTCAGGTCCCGGTTGGAGGTGGCGATGATGCGGATATCGACCTTTACGGGGCCGGAGCCGCCGACACGGTCGATCTCGCGCTCCTGCAGGGCGCGCAGAAGCTTGGCCTGCAGGCGGGCGTCCATCTCCGAGATTTCGTCCAGCAGAAGCGTGCCGCCGTCGGCTTCCTCGAACTTGCCGATGCGGCGGGCCGTGGCGCCGGTGAAGGCGCCCTTCTCATGGCCGAACAGTTCGGATTCCAGCAGGTTTTCCGGGATGGCCGCGCAGTTCACGCTGATGAAGGGATTCTTGGCGCGCCTGGACTTGGTGTGGACATAGCGGGCCATGACTTCCTTGCCCGCCCCGGACTCGCCGGTGATCAGGATGGAGGCGTCAGAGCCGGCGACCTGATCGGCCAGGCCCGTGATGTCCTGCATCGCGGGATCCTGCGCGATCATCGCGCGCTCGTCGTCGGAGACCGCGGCCAGAACGGCGGCGATCATGTCCGAGTCCGGCGGCAGCGGGATGAATTCCTTGGCGCCGGCGCGGATGGCCGCGGCCGCCGCTTCCGGGCGCACGTTCACGCCGCAGGCCACGATCGGCACATGGATGCGCTCGGCCTCGTTCGCGGCAATCAGCGCCGCGATATCCAGATTGAGGTCCACCATGATGAGGTCGGCCCCCTGCCCGGCGCACAGCGCGCGGGTGGCCTGTTCGATGCTATCGACCTGGGAGACTTTCGCCCCCCGCCGGTGCGCGATGGAGGTCGCCTCCGAGAGCTGTCCGCTGAGTGATCCGACAATAAGAAGCCGCATTGTTTTCGCCCTTCCCTAGTTCGCGCCGTTGTCTTTGATGATCTCGGTCATCGTCACGCCCAGCCGTTCCTCGACCAGCACAATCTCGCCGCGCGCAACCAGGCGGTTGTTAACGTAAATATCGATCGCTTCGCCGACCTTGCGGTCCAGCTCCAGCACGGTTCCCGCGTTGAGCTTCAACAGCGAGGCGACATCCACATAGGTCTTGCCCAGAACGGCCGAGATGTTCACCGGCACGTCGAACACGGTCTGCAGATCCGCCGCCGCCTTCACGCCGCCATCCTCATCCAGAATTTGCGCTTCCTGCCCGCCCGTCGTGGTCAGGGCGTTGGCGTCCTGCGTGTCCTTCTGGTTCTCGAATTCGGGTAGATCCAGATCATTGTCGCTCATGGCGATTCCTTTCTAGGCCGCCTGTTCTTCATCATCGCCGCCGCCCGCCGGGGCGCGGCCCATGCGGCCACGGACGAGAGTCTCGATCCGCGCCGTTGTCTCTTCAGGGTCGAAGGTCACCGCGCCTTCGTCCCAGTCCAGGCAAACCATGCCTGAGGCTGCGTCCTCGACCGGGTCGACGCGCAGCATGCCTTCAAAGCCGATCTCGGCGACGGCCTGCTCCAGCGCCGGTTTCAGCCGGTCCATCAGATGCGCCGGAACGCGGGCGCGCAGGCGCGGCGCGGCGCGCAGCTCGCTGGCGCAGGACTCGATCAGATCGGTCAGCTCCGCGTCCGGGTAGCCGGCCAGCGCGGCGCCGGCGATCTTCCGCGCCGCGGTCAGGGCCAGTTCGGCCGCGTCGGCGCGCAGGGAATCGTGAATGGAGGCGGTCTGGCTCAGCGCCATCTGCATCTGGCCGGCCAGCGTCTTCAGCGCCTGCGCGGCCTCGGCCTCCATGCCCTGCCGGCCCTCTTCGCGGGCCTTGTCCTTCTCGGCTTCCACTTCCTCCAGCGTCAGGACGCGCTTGGTCTCGGCCGAGCGCAGCACTTCGCCGTCCGCCGAGAACTCGGTGCCGAACTGGAAGGGTTTTGCGTTCTTCATCGTCCCGGCCCCCTAGTAGATCAGCTCGTCATCGCCGCCGGAGTCGGCGAGCATGATTTCCCCGCGCCCGGCGAGGTCCTTGGCGGTGGCGACCATGGCCTGCTGGGCGGCGTCGACATCCTTCAGGCGGACAGGACCCATCGCGGCCATGTCCTCCCGCATGATCTTGGCGGCCCGCTCGGACATGTTGGAGAAGAAGAGATCGCGCAGGGAATCCGACGCGCCCTTCAGCGCCAGCGCCAGCTGGTCCTTCTCCACCGTGCGGATCAGCGTCTGCACGCCGCCCGGGTCCAGCTTGGAGAGGTCTTCGAACACGAACATCAGGGCCCGGATGCGCTCGGCCGCGTCGCGGTTGCGCTCTTCAAGCGAGGCCAGGAAGCGGTTCTCCGTCTGGCGGTCGAAATTATTGAAAATCTCGGCCATCATTTCGTGGCTGTCGCGTTTGGACGTGCGGGCCAGATTAGACATGAACTCGGTGCGCAGCGTCTCCTCGATCTTGTCCAGGATCTCGCGCTGCACCGGCTCCATCCGCAGCATCCGGGAGACGACCTCCAGCGCGAATTCCTCCGGCAGGGCGCCCAGCACCTGCGCGCTGTGGTCGGAACGGATCTTGGACAGGATCACCGCGACGGTCTGCGGGTATTCGTTCTTCAGGTAATTGGCGAGAACCGTCTCGTTCACATTGCCCAGCTTGTCCCACATGGTCCGGCCGGCGGGACCGCGGATTTCCTCCATCACGCCGTCGACCTTGTCCTCCGGCAGGAACTTGGCGAGCATGCGCTGGGTCGCGTCGTAGGAGCCCATCAGCGAGCCGGTCGAGGACATCATCTCGACGAATTCCAGCATCAGCGTCTCGACCGCGCCGGACGCGACATTGCCCAGATTGGACATGGCGGACGAGACTTCCTTGATCTCGTCCTCGTCCATCATCGACCAGATGGGCTTGCTCTCATCGCCCAGCGCCAGCAGGACGACGGCCGCCTTTTCCGCGCCCGTGAGGCGTTCGGAAGTGTCAATCGCTCTGCGGTCCCTGCGCGCCATCGCCATCAGGCCTCATTCATCCAGGTGCGCAGGATGGAGAGGGACTCCTCCGGGTGGTTTTCCACGATCTCGGTGATCTGCTTGACGGTGGAGGCTTTCAGCTTGCCGTCCACGCGGTCGATATCGATGCGGGCGCCGTCATCCTCCGGCCCGGGCAGGGCGCGCGGCTGGCTGCTCTGGTCGGTGACCTGCGCGGTCTGGGCGCCGGGCAACGCGCCCTGCGCGCCGGCGCCGGCCAGCGCCGGGGTCATGGGCGAGGTCAGGCCGCTGGCCAGCGGACGCGCGACCAGGAAGATCAGCGCCAGTCCGATGATCAGCAGGACGCCGATTTCCGCGGCGCGCATGATGTCGTTCTTGGAGAAGGAGAACAGGCCCGGCGCGGTCCCGTCCGTGCCCATCGTCGTATCCATGTGCTGGAACGGCAGCGAGGTGATTTCCAGGACGTCGCCGCGCGATTCCTCGAACCCGACCGCGGCGCGGGCCAGAGCGGCGATGCGGTCCAGCTCCGCCTGCTCGCGCGCTTCGAACGTGACCGTGCCGTCCTCGGCGACCACGCGGCGCTCGTCCACCGCCACGGCGACCGACAGGCGCGTCACCGCGCCCGGTTCGCGGACCTCCGTGCGGGTGGTGCGGGAGTTTTCGTAATTGACCGTTTCTTCCAGCCGCTCGCGGGAGGAACTGGCGGTGGGGCCGTCGGCGGCCTGCTGCTGGTTCGGCAGGTTGTTGGCGACGGTGACGCCCTGCTGCTGGTCGCTTTCCTGATCCTGGGAGGTTTCCTCGACCGTCTGGGTGGACAGCACGACCTGGCTGTCGGGGTCATAGACCTCGGCGTTTTCGGTGATGCGGTTCATGTCCAGCTGGGCGGAAACCTGAACCCGGACCGCGCCGTTTCCGACAATCGGCTCAATCGCGTCCAGCGCCTTCTGGCGCAGGCGCTCTTCCAGCCCGGCGCGCTGATCGGCGACGGCCATGGCGTTATATTCGTCGCCGCTTCCCTCCGCGCCGTTGGCCAGCGTGCGGCCCGTCTCGTCAACAACGGTCACGCGGTTCGGCTGCAGGCCGGGAACGGAGGTGGCGACGAGATTGCGGATCGTGTTGGCGTGCGAGGCGCCCATGGAGGAATCGGCCAGGCCGATGACCACGGTGGCGG
The DNA here is from genome assembly GCF_013911995.1 of Euryhalocaulis sp. Taxonomy (NCBI): domain Bacteria; kingdom Pseudomonadati; phylum Pseudomonadota; class Alphaproteobacteria; order Maricaulales; family Maricaulaceae; genus Euryhalocaulis; species Euryhalocaulis sp. The sequence goes on along the minus strand of NZ_JACESD010000005.1, from coordinate 87,181 downwards.
TCGGGTCCTGCGATTCGCGCTCGAACAGGCGGCGCTCGGGCATCACCAGATGCACGCGGGATGAGCGGATGCCGCGCAGCGACAGGATGGTGCGCGCCAGCTCGCCTTCCGTGGCGCGCTTGGCGTTGATGTTCTGGATGAATTGCGTGGCGCCCAGCGCGTCGGTCTCGTCGAAAATCTCGTAACCGACGGAGCCGGAGCCCAGCGGGCCTTCCTGCGCCACCAGAAGGCGCGCATTCGCCACGGAATCGCGCCCGACATAGATGGAGGAGCCACCGTTTTCGAGGCGGTATTCAATGCCCGCCGCGTCCAGCTGCTGGGTCACGGCGGCCGCGTCCTGCGCCGCCAGACCGCCATAGAGCAGTGATTCGCCCTGCCCCCCGGCGCGCGACATGATCAGCGCCAGCGCGATCGCCACGCCGGCGGTGACGCCGATAATCAGCGCCAGGCGCATGGCGCCCTGTCCCTTGAGAAATTCCGTCAGTCCGTTCACTTCGCGCTGAAGGTCCCCCGACCCGTCTGCAAATCATCGACTAGGCAGGAATTACCCAGTGTGGCGTAACCGAGACGTTAATACGGAGCAGATTGACGGTTTTCGCTTGCAGTTTTCCGCAGAAATTCCATGGCGCTAGGCGCAACGGGCGCGGAGGCGTATCCTTGGGGAGAGCCGCCGAGTCGATAAGGGAAAACGCCATGCGCGAGAAACAGGACGGACTGACCCTGCTGGCCTATGCGCTGATCGGGGCGGGCGCGTTAATTTATGGCGTCGGCGTTCTGGCGACGCTGGTGGCGGGCATTGTCATCGCCGGCCCGCTCTCCCTGCTGGCGATCGGGGTGCTGGGCCTGCCGGTGATCGGGGTGGGCATTCTTCTGATCAAAGTGATTCGCGACCGGATGAACGATCCCGAAGACCGCCACTACTCAAACGACATCCACGACTAGAATTCGCCGCCTTCGGCGATGATCGCCGCATAAAGATCAATACCGTCCCAGAGATGGCCGAGGCGCAGATTTTCGTTCGGGGCGTGCTGGTTATTGTCCGGATTGACCATCGGAATGATGATGGCCGGCGCATCCATCGCCTCGGTAATGATTGAAATGGGCAGGGAGCCGCCCAGCGTCGGCACGACATGGGCGCGGCCGCCGGTGGCGGCCTGCACCACGTCGATCAGGCGCTCGGACACGGCCAGGTCCAGCGGCGTGCGGGCGGCGGCGTAACCCGACTCCTCCCATTCCAGCTTTGCCAGATCGGCGTTGGCGGCGCGCATGGCGCGGTCCGGTTCTTCCGTCACAAGCTCATAGCCCTGACCCTCCACATGGCGGGCGATGGCGGCCTGCACCGCCGGAATCTCCTGTCCCGAGACCAGCCGCACGCCGAGAAAGGCCGTGGCCTCTGACGGGATGGCGTTCGGCGCGGCGCCGCTGAGCGGTCCGGCGCGCAGGCCCAGCACGTTCAGCGCCGGCCGCATCAGGGATTCGCCGTAGGATTCCGCGCTTTCAAATTCGGCCAGTCCGCCGTCCCGCGCCATGCGTTCATCGTCATGCGCAGTGCGCGCGGCTTCCCGCGCCGCCTCACCCGGCGTTTCGCCGAACGGGAAATCTTCGATCAGGATATGACCTTTGTCATCGCGCATGGAGGCGACCAGATGCGTCAGCCGCGCCGCCGGGTTGGGCGCGACATTGCCGTAATGACCGCTATGCAGCGGTCCCGGCGGGCCATAGACGGTCAATTCCGCGCCGATCACCCCGCGCACGCCGAATATGATGCGCGGATCGCCGGACGGATCCACCGGCCCGTCCGCGAAAATCCACACATCGGCGGCCAGCTTGCCCGCATGGGCGGCCAGCAGCCGGTCCAGATTGGGCGAGCCTTTTTCCTCCTCGCCCTCCAGGAAAATCTTCAGATTGGCGGAGGGCGCGATCCCGGCGGCGTCCAGCGCGTCTATCGCCGCCAGAATCGCCACGATGGGCGCCTTGTCGTCGCTGGCCGAGCGGGCATAGAGCCGCCACTCATCGGGAAAATCCTCCGCGGTTTCCAGCGCGGCCGGTTCCCCGCCCTCATCGCGGCGGGCGGTCATCAAGACCGGATCATAGGGATCGCTGACCCAGCGCGCGCGGTCCACGGACTGGCCGTCGAAATGGGCGTAGAGCATCAGGGTGCGCTCCGCCCCCGGCGTCTGGCGCGTGGCCAGCACGGAGACCGGGGCGTCGCCCGCCTCAAGAATTTCCGTCTCGAACCCCCGCGCCTCGAACAGCCCGGTCAGGTGTTGCGCATTGGCGCGGATGTCTTCGGGGACCGCCGCATCGTTGGGAATGCGCAGCAGGGCGTCCAGCTCCGCCATGATCGCCGGGGCGTTTCCGGCGCGCCAGTCGGCGGCCGCCTGCATGGCCGGTTCGACGTCCGGGGATTGCGCCCGGGCCGGGGCGGCAAGCGCGGCGGCGGCGAGAAGCGAAAGCGCGGCGGCGTGTCTGATCATGTTTTCCCGTTCCCAAGTCTCTTGCGCCCGCACGGCGCCCGCGCGCAGGATGCCCGAAGGGCTGCGGCCCGCACAAGTTCAAGGGAGAGAAAGACCAGCCCATGATCGTGACAATGGCAGAGAGCGTTCCGGGCCGTGAAATCGCCGAAGTGGTCGGCGTGACCCGCGGCAATGTGGTGCGCGCGCGTTTTATCGGGCGGGATTTCATAGCCGGCTTGCGAAACCTGGTGGGCGGCGAGGTGAATGAATATTCCAAGCTGCTGGCCGAGGCCCGCGAACAGGCGCTGGACCGCATGACCAGACACGCAACCGAAATGGGTGCGGACGCGGTGATCAGTTTCCGCTTCGCCTCCGCCGCCATCATGGAGGGCACGTCGGAGATTCTGGCCTATGGAACGGCGGTGAAACTGAAATGACGGACTGGCGCAATCTGGCGGCCGAGTTCTGGGCCACGGCGAAACTGGTTGCCGCCGCCGCCGCGGTCTACACCGTCTTCACCACCGCCGCGTTCGGGCAGTTCTATATTCCCAGCGAATCCATGCGGCCGAACCTGGCGGTCGGAGACCGCATCGCGGTTTCCAAATACGCCTATGGCTGGAGCCGTCATTCCCTGCCGTTCAATGTGGGCGGCCTGCTGCCGGCGGGCGGCAAGATCATGGGCCATACGCCGGAACGCGGCGATGTTGTGGTGTTCCGCCATCCGGAGACCGGCGTCACCCTGATCAAGCGGGTCATCGGCCTGCCGGGCGACACAGTGGCTGTGCGGGACGGCCGCGTGATCCTGAACGGGGAGGCGCTGCCCGCCATGCCCGCCGGCCGCGTGCGCGTGACCGCCGAACAGGGTCCGGAGCGATGGGCGGACGCGCAGCGCGAGCGCCTGCCCAATGGCCGCGAATACATCACCTATGATCTGGGGCGGAGCGCGCTGGACAATGCCGGGCCGTTCCAGGTGCCGGAAGGACAGCTTTTCATGATGGGCGACAATCGCGACAACTCCATCGACAGCCGCGTCTGGGGCGGCGCGCCGCTGGAGAACGTCACCGGCCGGGCGGAGACGGTGATCTACACCTTCGCGCCCTTCCACCGCTCCCATGCCGAACCCGAAACCGAAGGCCGCCTGTGGCGGCGTCTCTAGAGACCTGCAGATACAAGGGACAGAGTTATGAGCCTCCTCAAGGGCAAATCCATCTTCATCACCGGCGCCAGCCGCGGCATCGGCCTGGCCATCGCCAAAAGATGCGCCGCCGACGGCGCGAAAATCGCCATCGCCGCCAAGACGGTGGAGCCGGACCCGCGCCTGCCCGGCACGATCCACACCGCCGCGAAGGAGATCGAGGAGGCCGGGGGCGAAGCCTTTCCCGTGCAGTGCGATATCCGCGACGAGGATCAGGTGCAGCGCGCCGTGGAGATGGCGGCGGGCGAGTTTGGCGGCATCGACATCGTGGTCAATAACGCCTCGGCCATCTTCCCGCGCGGCACGGCGGACACGCCGATGAAGCGCTATGACCTGATGCACCAGGTCAATGCGCGCGGCACGTTTCTGGTCACCCAGAAATGCCTGCCTTACCTGAAGAAGGCCGAAAATCCGCACATCCTGACCCTGTCCCCGCCGCTGGACATGCAGACCAAGTGGTTCGCACCGCATGTCGCCTATACCAGCGCCAAGTTCGGGATGAGCCTGTGCGTGCTGGGCTGGGCCGGAGAGCTGGCCGAGGACGGCATCGCGGCCAACGCGCTGTGGCCGCGCACCGCCATCGCCACCGCCGCCATCCAGAACGTGCTGGCCGGCGAGGAAGGCATGAAACAGTGCCGCAAGCCGGAAATTCTGGCCGATTGCGCCTATCGCGTCTTCGTGAAGGACGCCCGAAAATTCACCGGAAATTTCCTGATCGACGACACCTTCCTGCATTCGGAAGGCATTACCGATTTCGACCAGTACAAGGTCGATCCCTCGAAAGAGCTGCTGCCGGACTTCTTCGTGCCGGACGAGGGCTATCCCGCCCCGCCGGGCGTGAAGGTGATGGATGTCAGCCTGATGGGCTAGGCGGGCGCCGGAAGGGGGAGACGCAAACATGTTCATCGGCCATTACGGACCGGCCTTCGCCGCCCCCGCCGCGCGGCGCATACCACTCTGGCACCTCTTCATCGCCGTACAGCTGGTCGATTACGGCTGGGCCATCCTGTCGATTCTCGGCATCGAGAAAATGCGGATCGAACCGGGCTTCACGGCGATGAGCCCTTACGACCTCTATCACATGCCGTGGACACACAGCCTTGCCGCTTCGCTGGTCTGGGCGGGCGCGGCGGCGGCCCTCTATGCGCTGGTTCTGCGGCGCGGCTGGCCGCGCGGTCTGGTGATCGGCGCGGCGGTGCTCAGCCACTGGTTCCTAGACCTGCTGGTCCATACGCCGGATCTGGCGCTATGGCCGGGCGGGCCCAAGGTCGGGCTGGGCTGGTGGGATAGCTGGCCGCTGGGGCTGGGGTCGGAACTGATCGTGCTGGCCGCCGGGTTCGCGCTTTATATGACCGTCTCGACCGCGAAATCGGCGCTGGGCCGCGTGACGCCCTTCATCCTGCTGGGCGTCCTGGCGCTGCTGGAGGCGTCCCACCTCTTCGTCTCCATGCCCGACCAGACGGTGACGCAAGGCGCGGTGAGCATCCTGATTGTCTTTACGGTCCTGACCGCGCTGGCCGCCTGGTGCGACGCGACGCGGCGGTACAAGAGCGCCTAGGCCGCCGCGCCGTCTTCCTCGTCCTCATATTCCTCCGCGCCGAACAGCTTGCCGCGTTCGGTCATGAAGATGATGAGAAGGGCGAGGACGCCAAGGATGGCGTCGCCAAAGACCAGCGGGAAGGCCGTGCCGGCATAGGCCGCGCCGATAAAGCCGCCAATGACCGCGCTGATGGTGGAGGTCGCCGCGCCATAGGCGGCCGAGGTCACGCCCGCGCGCTTGCCCGCCGGCTCCATGACCAGCGAGGAGAAGTTCGCGCCGATCATGCCGAACAGGAACATTGCGGCGAACAACAGCGGATAGAACACCCAGAATCCGTCAATCCCGGCGGAGATCAGCAGGGCGTGTCCGCCGCTAATCAGGATGAACAGGATCAGCGCGCCGTGCGACAGCCGCCGCTGCCCCACCTGTTCGACCATGCGGGCATTGATGAAATTGGAGATCGACAAGCCGCCCGCGATGCCGGCAAAGGCCAGCGGGAACACCGCGCCCAGCGAATATTGCTGCGCCATGATCTGCTCAGACGTGGCGATGAAGGAAAACAGCGCCGCGAAGATCAGGCTGGAGGCCAGCATGTAGCCCAGCGTTATACGGTGGGAGCAGGCAATCGCGTAATTTTTCAGGATCGGCATGAGGCGGAATTCGGAGCGGTCCTCCGCCGCCAGCGTTTCCGGCAGGCGCGTGAAAATCCAGATAAACAGGCCGGCCCCGGCGGCCAGAAGCGCGCCGAAGATCCAGTGCCATTCACCCCCGAACAGGATCAGCTGGCCCAGCGAGGGCGCCAGGATGGGCGCGGCCATGAACACGGTCATGGCCAAAGAGATAACCCGCGCCATGCGCCGCCCGTGCACCAGGTCCCGCACCACCGCCATGGCGATGACGCGCGTGGCGGCCGCCGCCACGCCCTGCAGCGTGCGGGCGATCAGAAGGGTCAGGAAGGTCGGCGCGATGATGCAAAGCAGCGTGGCGGCCATGAACCCGCCCAGCGCGGAGAGCAGCACGCCCTTGCGCCCGTAGGAATCGGCCAGCGGGCCATAGACAAGCTGCGCCAGGCCAAACCCGAACAGATAGACGATCACCACAAGCTGCCGGCGATTGGGGTCTGTCAGTTCGAACGCCTCGCCGATATCGGGAAGGGCGGGCAGCATGATGTCGATGGACAGCGCGTTCAGCGCCATCAGGCTGGCGACCATCGCGATCAGTTCGGGAATCGCAATAACGGGATGTGAACGGGAATCCGCCTGCGCCATGACGCCAGCCTCCGGGAGGAATTGATTTGCCCCGGCGCGCGCAAACGGTGAACCGGCGATTGGTTCGTACCGATTTCGGCCTGCTGCACTGCAAAATCAAGCGCGGCGCAGAAAAAACCCCGCCGTGAAGCACGGCGGGGTTGAAGGTGTCCGGTCCGGCGCGGAACCAAGGAACCGCTAGCCGGACCGGATCAACGGAGATTTTTGGTCTTCTTACGAGCCCGAAACGTCCGCTTCCGCGTCAATCTCGGTCTCGACGTCCGTTTCGGCGCCGGCGGACGGATTCAGTTCGTCTTCCGTCACGGCCGCGACGATGGTGCCATCGTCAGCGATGATTAGGCTTTCCGACTCGACGTCGACCGTCTCGCCGCTGGCCAGCAGGATGGTCGCATTCGCGGTATCCGTATCCAGCGTGTCCAGCGTGCCGATGACTTCGCCCTGGTAATAGACGTCGGAGCCAAGATTGGCTTCGGTCACATAGTCAGGGGCGGTCACTTCCGCGTCGGCCTCGGCGTTCGCCTCGGCGTCCGTTTCAGCTTCCAGCTCGACGTCGTCGACCATCGGCTCCTGAGTGGTCTCAAGATCGCCGTCGACGGACGGCAGTTCGTTCTGAAGCTCAACTTCGCCCGAAGCGTCCGTGTCGATGTTGGAATCGACTTCCTGGGCCAGGGCGGGCGCAGAGATCAGGGCCGCAATCGCAGCGGCGGAATAAAGAATATTACGCATGAGAGCCTCCTTTTCGTGTCTCACATAGGGTATAAATGCATGAACCAAGGCGGCTTTGCGGCAGGTTCTGGAAGTTGTGACGGCGGAATCGTCAGAAATCGCCAAATTCCTGATTTATCAATAAATTCAATTATTTATAAGGGTGTAAGACGCGCCGGCCCTGTGCAGTGATTGCAGTCCGGCCTGCACATGGACCGGAACGGTCCCGGTTTTTAAGGCCTGAAGGCGTTTCTCCGGGCCATCCCCTCAGGCGTCCGCGGCGGGGCGGGCCGCGGCGTTCGAGTGATATTGCCCGACATCCCGCGCCAGATAGCGGTTATTGGCCTCGCGGATGGCGGCCGCCGCGTCATCATAGAGGAAGGGCAGGAAGGCGAAGCGCCGCCCGGCCGTCACCGGCGTTACCGCGTGCATCAGCGCGCAGGAGAACACCACCGCCGCCCCCTTGGGAATCTTGATCGAGCGCTGGCCGTATTCCGGAAAATACAGCTCTCCGCCCTCGAACGCGTCGTTCAGATTGATCGAGACGGCGAAGCGGCGATGCGCCGTGCCCTTGGAGGTATTATCCCGGTGGGGCCGGAAATGGCCGCCTGTGACGCTGTCGTAACAGGCCACGATATAGCGCTCCATCCGGGTCACCTTGAAATTGTGGATCCGGGAAATTTCCGGAACCACCTTCCGGATGATGCGCATACGCAGCTCGGCCTGAAGAGTCTTGTCCTCGATATCGAAATCGGAACGCCGCTTGTGGGCGTTGTCAAACAAACGGGTGGTCTTGCCGTCCACTTCCCGCATGAAGCCGGACTCGCGCCCGCCATGCGTCTCGTAAAGCCCGATCAGGCGCTCGCAGAATTGTGGTTCGAATACATTAGGCAGGACAAGGACGGGCGCATGGACAGGCACGCCCGGATGTTCTGCGACCGGGGGGAGACTGGCCAGATAATCAGCCACTTTCCGCCATTCGGCCCCGCCCTCCGACTGGAAGACGGCGCGGATGCGCAATGTCGGGTCCATCACCATCCAGACGCGGCGGTCGCCTTGCAGGCCGGAAACGCCATAGAGCTGGCTGACCTTGCGGTCGAAATCCCAGAAATAGCGCACGCCCGGCAGCATCGGCTTCAGGCGCTGTTCCTTCTCGTCCGCCGGATCGGTGGAGACGCCGAAAAAGGCGACCGTGTCGTCGTCGAACAGGGTCCGCCGTTCTTCCACGATACGCAGCATCTCACGGCCCGCCGCGTCGCCCGCGGAATGATGGAAGCACAGCACGACATAGCGCCCGCCCACCGTATCGAACGCATAGTTCGGGTTGGACGTGCTGCGCTGTCTGAACCAGGGGGCCGGTTCGCCCGGCTGCAAGATGCGTGTTCCCGTCATGCTGGCGGCCCTCCCGAAACGCCCGTGGGCGGTATTATTGCCGGGCGCGCGGAACTGTCGAGAAAAATCCGGACGCGCGCTGCGCTAGGCTATTGGAACAGGCCGGCCACAAGCGCGCGCTGATCCCAGATCATCACCGCGCCGCAGACCGCCATCACCGCGATCACGACTCCGCGAAACTGTATTTCCGGCATCCGCTCCAGCCACGCCCTGGCCAGCCAGTTGGCGCTGAACGCCCCCAGTCCCGCGGCCAGTCCGAACAGCCATATCTGTCCGCTCATCGCCCCGAACGCGGCATAGGCAGCCAGTTTCACCGCATGCATGGGCAGGGAAACCGCCGTCTTGGTCCCCGCCATGCGGCCCTTTGTGATCTTCGCGTTCAGATAGAGAACATTGAGGATGGGTCCCGACGCCCCGGCCAGGCCCGAAATCAGGCCGACCACCGCCTGCGCCGGCAGAAACAGCCAGTAGCGGACCCGGAACGTGCGTTCGACGCGGCCCAGACGGTATTGCGCCACGGTGGAAATCAGGAACAGGCCGATCAGGATCTGCAGCCACGGCGCCGGGGCGACGGAAAACAGAACCGCCCCGATGGCGCCGCCAATCACCCCGCCGGGCAAGGCCCAGCGCACCACGCGCCATTCCACCGATCTCCAGAAAGCCAGCAGACGGCCGCCTCCGGCAATCACGGTCGCCAGCGTCACCACCGGCGCCACGGCCTGCGCCCCGGCCAGAAAACCCACGACCGGCACAAGGATCAGCGCCCCGCCTCCGCCGCCAATGGTGGAAACGATCCAGGCCATGAAGCCGGCCAGGGCGAGAAAGATGTAGAACATGGCGAAAGACTAGATCAGACTGGCTGCGATTTCCCGCCATCTTGAGACGAATGCCGCAGGCGTGTTCAATCACGCAGTTTGAATTTCCTCACGCGCAATCCGCGCGCCCGCCCTTTCAAGGATGGTTTTCATGTCGCCAAAACTGCTCGCCAGCGCCGTATTTCTTGCGCCCGCCCTCGCCGCCGCCCAGCCCGCCGGCCCCGCGCCGGTCCGGTATGAGGCGAGTTTCGAGAACGCGGCGCATCACGAGGCGCGCATTTCGGTGACGTATGAGGATGCCGGCGACGCGCCCGTGACCTTCCGCATGGCGCGCTCCTCCCCCGGGCGCTACGCGATCCATGAGTTCGCCAAGAACGTCTATGACTTTTCCGCGACCGACAGCGCCGGGAACGCCCTGACCGTATCGCGCGAAGACCCCTATAGCTGGACGGTTTCGGGCCATGACGGGACGGTGACGGCGACCTATACGCTGTATGCCGACCGCGCCGACGGCACCTATTCGCAGGTCGACACCACCCATGCGCATCTGAACATGCCCTCCGCCTTCCTGTGGGCCGAGGGATTCGGGGAGCGGCCGGTCGAGATCACCTTCAATCCCGCCGATCCGGACTGGAAAATCGCCACGCAACTTGAGCCGACCGGCGATCCAAATGTCTTCCGGGCGCCCGATTTCCAGTATTTCATGGACAGCCCGACCGAGCTTTCCGACTTCGATCTGCGCGAATGGACGGTGGAGGAGGAGGCCGGGAGCTACACGATCCGCCTTGCCCTGCACCATGACGGCACGGCCGAAGACGCCGATGAATACGCCGCAATGGCGCAGAACGTGACCGAGGCGCAGATCGAAATGTGGGGCGACATCCCCGATTTCGACTATGGGACCTACACTTTCATCGCCTGTTACCTGCCGCATGTGAACGGGGACGGGATGGAACACCGCAATTCCACCATCCTGACCTCCGCCAACGGGCTCTATAAGGCCGAGTTCGGCCAGCTGGGCACGCTCAGCCATGAGTTCATTCACGCCTGGAACGTGGAGCGCCTGCGCCCGGCGGAACTGGAGCCGTTCGACTTTACCCAGGCCAATCCGACCCCGTCCCTCTGGTTTGCGGAAGGGTTCACCTCCTATTACGCGCCGCTCTTCACCCTGCGCGCGGGCGAAACCGATCTGGACGAGTACCTGGAGGACCTCTCCGGCACGCTGGATTACGTGCTGAACGGGCGCGGACGGGACCTCGCCTCGCCGCAGGATATGAGCCTGCGCGCCCCGTTTGTGGACGCGGCGACGGCCATCGACCCCACGAATTATTCCAACACCTTCGTATCTTACTATCCGTACGGGGCGGTTATCGGGCTGACGCTGGACCTGACCCTGCGCGAACGCTTCGATGATGTGACGCTGGACGACTATATGCGGCGCATGTGGGAGACCCACGGCCGCGCGGAAACACCCTATACGCCCGCCGATCTGGAAGCCGGACTGGCCGAGGTGACGGGCGATGCAGCCTTCGCGGAAGCGTTTTTCGACCAATATGTGGAGGAAAGCGGCCTGCCGGACCTCGGCGAATTGCTGGAACAGGCGGGGCTTGTGCTGCGAAAGGCCAATGAAGGCGACGCGTCTTTAGGCCCGGTGACTCTGAAAACGGACGGGAAAGCGGTGGAAATCGCTTCGAATGCGGCCCGGAACAGCGCGCTTTACGCCGCGGGACTGGATCGCGGCGACGAGATTTTGCGTCTTGGACGGCTGACCATCGACAGCGAAAGCGATTGGGAGGACGCCGTTTCGCGCTTCGAGCCGGGCGATACGGCGGAGATTGTGTTCGTCAAACGCGGCCGGGAACGCACCGAAACAGTGACGTTCGGCGAGGACCAGACGCTGGAAGTGGTCGCGTTCGAGGACGCGGACCGCAATCCGAGCCGCGCGCAAAAACGCTTCCGCCGCGCCTGGCTGGGCGAGGATACGGTAGAATAGGCCCGGAGAGCCTTCAGGCGTTGAAGCGGAAATGCATCACGTCGCCCTCGCGGACGATGTATTCCTTACCTTCCAGACGCATTTTCCCGGCGTCCTTGGCCGGCTGTTCGCCGCCCACCGCGACATAATCGTCGTATGAGATCGTCTCGGCGCGGATAAAGCCCTTCTCGAAGTCGCCATGGATGACGCCGGCGGCCTTTGGCGCGGTCCAGCCCTCGCGGATGGTCCAGGCGCGGGCCTCTTTGGGGCCGACCGTGAAATAGGTCTGCAGGCCCAGAAGCTGGTAGCCGGTATGGATCATCCGGTTCAGGCCCGGCTCCTCCAGCCCCAGCTCGCCCAGATATTCGGCGCGCTCTTCAGGCTCCAGAAGGGCGAGTTCCGCTTCGATCTTGGCGGAAATGACCACGGCGGGGGCGCCTTCCTGCTGCGCCCGTTCCATGACCTTTTCGGAGTGTTCATTGCCGGTGGCGGCCGATTCCTCGTCCACATTGGCGATCATCAGGACCGGCTTGGCGGTCAGGAGCTGGAGCATTTTCCAGTCTTTTTTCGCCTCTTCCGGCACATCGGCGTTGCGGGCCGGATTGCCCTCGCGCAGCTGGTCCAGCGCCAGGTCGATCAGGACAAGCTGGGCCTTGGCCTCTTTCTCCCCGGATTTGGCTTTCTTCTCCACGCCCGCGCGGCGTTTCTCAAGGCTGTCCATGTCGGCCAGCATCAACTCGGTCTCGACGGTCTCAAAGTCCGCGATGGGATCGACGCGGCCCTCGACATGGGTGACGTCACCATCCTCGAAACAGCGCAGGACATAGGCCACGGCGTCCACCTCGCGGATATTGGCCAGGAACTGGTTGCCCAGCCCCTCGCCTTTCGAGGCGCCGCGGACCAGGCCCGCGATGTCGACGAAATTCATGCGCGCCGGGATGATTTCCTTGGAGCCTGCGATCTCCGCCAGTTTCATCAGACGCGGTTCGGGCACGGCGACCTCGCCCACGTTCGGCTCGATCGTGCAGAACGGATAATTCGCCGCCTGCGCCGCCGCCGTCTGGGTGAGCGCGTTGAAAAGGGTCGACTTGCCGACATTGGGCAGGCCGACGATGCCGCATTTGAAGCCCATCGATGAAAATTCCGTTGGCGTTAAAGGGTTAGAGCGCGAGGTGATGCGGCCGGCGGGGCCGCGCGTCAAGGTTCAGCTGTCAGCCGCCTTGCGGGGATCGGCTTTCGGGGCGGGCGCCAGACGCATTACCTCCGTCTGGAAACGCTCCTCATCGCGCGCGGCGAGATAGGGCGCGGCGTCCGCGCAGGCGTCCAGGAGCGGGGTCAGCCAGTCCCGCTGTTCGGCCTTGCCGAAATCATGCAGCACATAGGAATGGACCATGTCCTTGTGGCCGGGATGGCCAACGCCCATGCGGGCGCGGCGAAAATCGGCGCCGGCGTGGCTGATCATGGAGCGGATGCCGTTATGCCCGGCCGCGCCGCCGCCCGTCTTCATGCGGAAGCGGCCCGGAGCCAGGTCGATTTCATCGTAAAAAACGGCGATGTCTTCGGGGGCGAGCTTGAAAAAGCGCATCGCCTCGGCAATCGAACGGCCGCTTTCATTCATGTAGGTCTGGGGCTTGAGAAGCAGGATCTTCTCGCCATCGATCACGCCCTCGGCGCTTTCCGCCTGAAAGCGGGCGCGCCATGGGCCAAAGCCGTGGCGCGCGGCAATCGCGTCCACGGCCATGAAACCGATATTATGACGATGTCCGGCGTATTTCGGACCCGGATTGCCGAGCCCGGCCCATATCTGCATGACGCTCCGGAAGGCTTTCGGATGCGTCCGCCTGAAAAAGCGGACTAGCCTTCTTCCTTCTCGGGTTCGATATCGCCGGCTTCGCTGTCAGAGGTGTCGATATCCTCTTCCTGCTCGGTCGTCGGCACCTCGTCGGCGGCGACTTCCTCTTCAACGATCTCTTCTTCCTTCTTCATCTTCGCGCCGATGGTGGCGACGGTGAAGTCACGGTCGGTGATCGTCGGGCGGACGCCGGACGGCATCGGGATGGAGGAGATGTGCACGGCGTCGTTGATGTCCAGGCCGGTCAGGTCGGCGATCAGCTCTTCCGGAATGGAGCCGGCCGGGGTGTTCACCTCGACCATGTGGCGGACAACGTTCAGGACGCCGCCGCGCTTAAGGCCCGGAGAGGCTTCTTCATTGATGAAGTGGACCGGGATCTCGACGTCGATCCGGGTGTTTTCCTCGACCCGCAGCACGTCAATGTGCAGCGCCTTGTCGGTGACCGGATGGAACTGGATGTCGCGGGTGATGACGGGCTGACGCTCGCCGTCATATTCGATCTCGATCATGTGGGCCAGCAGGTTGCCTTGCTTGATGGCCTTGACCAGTTCGTTTTCCTTGAAGGCGATCGCGACCGAGCCACGCTCGCCGCCATAGATCACGCCCGGGACCAGACCTTCGCGCCGTGCAGCGCGGGCGCCGCCCGTGCCTTTGGATTCACGCACATCGACCTTGAGAACGATATCGCTCATTGCTTTGCCGCCTTCACCTAAAAACGTATCCGCCGCCCCGTTGCGGGCCGGCGCCTCGCGGAACCGCCACTGCCGTTCCGCGGCATTGAATTTAAGGCGGCGCTTTTATGGGATAAGCGCGCCGGGCGCAAGCCATGCACTGCGGCTAGTCGCGGCGCATGTCCGGATCGCCCAGCCAGAGCACGATGCCGTTATCACTGGCCGCGCTCTCCAGCTCTTCCGCGTGGCTGTAAACCGCCACGGCGGACACCGCCGCGATCAAAAGGCTGACGGCGATCAGAAAACGCGCCTGTCTTGTTTTCATAAGTCTGGTCATCTTGCTTCAGAGCTTACCAGTCCGAGGCTGATTGAACGCTGAAGCCCCCATTCATCCGTCGTTGTAATTACACCGTGATGACAAAGCAAAGGCCGGCCCCTGCGGGCCGGCCTTTTTATGCGGTTATTCTAACCGGAAAAGACGTTATTGCTGTTCCGGATCGTCATCGGTCATCGCATCATCGTCCATGGCGGCGTCATCGCCCTGGCCGTCATCCATCTCGATGTCGGTTTCGATGTCCGCTTCCATGTCCGCTTCGCCGTCCATGCCGGCATCCGTTTCCGGATCGACCATCATGTCCGCGCCGGCATCGGCCGCAACGCCCGCATCAGACTCCACCGCCATCACGGCGACGGGCGTCCAGCCATAGGCCTCGGCGAACTCGGTGAACACCACGCGGCCGCTGCCGTCAGTGTCAACAGCGGTGAAACCCTGCGTGCGGCTGGCGGTGTCTTCCGCCTGCCAGTCCGACCATTCGTTTGAGGACACCGAACCATTGCCGTCCGCGTCCATCGCGGTGAAGCTGGTCAGCAGGCTGACCTGGTCGTCTTCCGTGCCGTAGTCAGACGCCATCGGCGCGGTGGCCTGCATGTCCGTGTCCGCAGACATGGAGGCGCTGGCGGCATCGCCGCCCGCGGTATCATCGGGCGAGGTCAGCTTGGCCGGAGGCGTGGCGTCGTCATCGGCCTGCGGCGTGTTGTTTTCCGCCGCTTCCGGGGTTTCGCCATCGGCGGTCAGCCCCATTTCGGTATTGGCTTCGGCCTCGGCGTCGGTCACTTCCGTGTCCGTGTTCATGGCGTCGGCTGGCGGATCGACCGGCGCTTCCATGTCGCCGTCGCCATCGTTGGTGACTTCCTGATCAACGCCGATTTCGGCGTCGCTTTCCACAACCGTTTCCGGCTGGGTTTCGTCATCGACGGTGGGCTGGGCCATGGCGTCCATGTCTGTCTCCGCGCCCATATCCATTTCGGCGTCCGGGCCGGCTTCCACGCCGGTATCGGCTTCGACATCCATGTCCATGTCGCCAGAATCAGTTTCCGCCGTCATGTCCGCGCCCACATCGGCGGCGATGCCGGCGTCAGGCTCCGGCGCGTCGATTTCCGGCGCTTCCATTTCCAGGCCGGTTTCAGCGTCGGCGTCCATCTCGGTCTTCGCCGTCATCCAGGCGTCGTATTCGGTCTGGGACAGACCTTCGCTGGAATCGGTGTCGTAGATATCGAAATCGGCCTGCGTGACGGCCTTGGATTCGGCTTGAATTTCTTCAAGCGAAAGCTCGCCGTCGGCGTTCGCGTCGAGGGCGGCAAAGGCGCTGTCATCCTGCGCATTGGCGGAAAACGCCATGAGCGCAATGGTGGCGGTCGCTGCAAAAAGGGACTGGGTCTTCATTTTGGGTCTCCAGGCTTCAAAAAGCCGCGCGCGCCGCCCGTCCGGTGGGCCGCCGCGTGGCGCTATTGTCTCATTGTGCCTGGATAAACGACTCAACGGCCCTTCCCGTTCCCTGCGGTACGGGGCGGGCGTGAATCCTAGTCGAAGAGCTTGGAAACGGATTCGTCGTGCGCGATGCGGCGGATGGCCTCGCCGATCAGGGGGGCGACGGTCACCTGGCGGGTATTGCGGGCCGCCTTGCCGTCTTCGGGCATCTGGATGGAGTCGGTCACGACCAGCTCGGTCAGCTCCGAATTCGCGACCTTGTTCCAGGCGCTGTTGGACAGCACGCCGTGCGAGGCATAGGCGCTGACCTCCACCGCGCCCTGTTCCTTCAGGGCGGCGGCGGCGTTCACCAGCGTGCCGCCGGAATCCACCATGTCGTCGAACAGGATGCAGCGGCGGCCCGAAACGTCGCCGATAATGTTCATCACCTCGGACTCTCCGGCCTTGGGACGGCGCTTGTCGACGATGGCGATATCGGCGCCGATGCGGGCGGCCAGCTGGCGCGCGCGGACCACGCCGCCAACGTCCGGCGACACGATCATCATGTTCTCGATATCGTATTTCTTGCGGATATCGTCCTCCATCACCGGCGTGGCGAAGAGGTTGTCGGTGGGGATGTCGAAGAAGCCCTGAATCTGGCCGGCGTGGAGATCCATGGTCAGAACGCGGTCCGCGCCGGCGGCCTCTATCAGATTGGCGACCAGCTTGGCGGAGATCGGGGTGCGGCCGCCGGTCTTCCGGTCCTGACGGGCATAGCCGAAATAAGGGATCACCGCGGTAATGCGCTTGGCCGAGGCGCGGGTCAGCGCATCAATGCTGATCAGCAGCTCCATCAGGTGATTGTTGGCGGGGGCCGAGGTCGACTGGACCATGAACACGTCCTCGCCGCGGACATTTTCGTCGATGGTGACGAAAATCTCGCCGTCGGCGAACGTCTTGACCTGCGCATTGGTCAGCGGGACGTCCAGATAATCCGCGATGGCGGAGGCGAGTTCGGGATTGGCGTTGCCGCACATCAGCTTCATGGGGCGGGGCTCTCCGTCATGGGATCGGCGTCGGGGTTTCGCCGCGCTCAATAGCAAAGGCCCGGGGCCGCGCAAACTGTGACAATGAAGTGACGCTGTGTTTTTCGCGCGCTCAGGCGCCCTGCGGCGCAGTGGCCAGTTTCAGACCCACAATCCCGGCGAGGATCAGCGCGATGAAGAAGATGCGCGGCCAGGTCGCCGGCTCCTTGAAGAACAGGATGCCGAGCACGGCCACGCCAACCGCGCCGATGCCCGTCCAGACGGCGTAGGCGGTTCCGGCGGGCAAAGCCTGCAAGGCGCGGATCAGCAGGACCATAGAGAGAACCAGCGCGCCGATGCACAGCGCCTTCCACGGCAGGCCGCGGCCCCAGAGATATTTGAAACCCAGCGCCCAGACGATTTCCAGCGCGCCGGCAATCACCAGCAAGCCCCACGGACCGATCATGTTTTCCCGTCCTTTATGGCGCGCCAGACTTTCAGCGCCTGCGCGGTTTCCGCCACATCATGCACGCGCAGCACGCGCGCGCCGCCCTCCGCCGCCGCGATGGCGGCCGCCACGGAGCCGCCCAGACGATCCGCCGCGGAGTCGGCGGCCGGGTCCAGCAGGGCGATGAAACGCTTTCTGGAGGCCCCGTAGAGCACGGGGAGGCCCAGTTCGCTGACCTGGCGCAGGCCGCGCGTGAGGGCGAGATTGTCCTCCAGCGACTTTCCGAACCCGATCCCCGGATCCAGCCAGATATTTTCGCGGCTGACGCCCGCCGCTTCCGCGGCCCCGGCGCGGCCGGTCAGGAAAGCGGCGACATCGGCCACCACGTCGTCATAGGGCGCGAGATCGGCCTGCATGGTCTTGGGGTCGCCGCGCATATGCATCAGGACGATGGGGACGCCCAGCTCCGCCGCGGCGGCGGGGCTGTCGTCAGCGAAGCGAAGGGCGGTTACATCATTCCAGATATTCGCCCCGGCGCCGATGGCGGCGCGGGCAACGGCCGGCTTCATCGTGTCGATGGAAACCGGCGTGGCGCTTTCAGCGCGCAGAGCCTCGATAACAGGAATGACGCGGTCCAGCTCCTCGGTCTCGCTGACAGAATCGGCGCCGGGACGGGTGGATTCGCCGCCGATATCAATGATGTCCGCGCCCTGATCGATCATTATCATGGCCTGGCGCATGGCGGCGTCGCGCGCCTTGTAGCGGCCCCCGTCAGAAAACGAATCCGGGGTAACATTCAATATGCCCATGATCGCGGGACGGTCAGGAGGCAGAAGCGTGCGCATGAGGGCTGGCTAGCGGCTTTGCAGGACAAGGAAAAGAAAAAGGCTCCCCGGCGGACCGGGGAGCCTGGCATCTCATGGCGGCGCGGCTCAGGCGCCTTGCGGTTCCGGGTCGATGCCGGGGACGTGGTGGCCGGTGGCTTCGTCCTCGTCAGTGACGGGCAGCGCGCTGGTCGGGCCTTCGTCCAGTTCCGGGGGATCTTCCGGGTCGCGATTAGGCGGCTCGCCGGTTTCCAGCAGGCGATTGATCTCCTCGCCCGACAGGGTCTCGTATTCCAGCAGAGCCTCCGACAGCTTGGTCCAGTCCGCTTCCTTCTCGGTCAGGATGCTGGTGGCGCGGTCATAGCCGCCCGTGACCAGTCCCTTGATCTCCGCCTCGATCCGACGCGCGGTTTCGGGGGATATGGAGCGGTTATTGGCGATCTGCTGTCCCAGGAAGACCTCGCCCTGATCCTCGCCATAGGCAATCGGCCCCATCTCGTCCGACAGGCCGTATTCGGTGACCATGGCGCGGGCCAGCTTGGTGGCCATCTGGATGTCGGAGGCGGCGCCGGAGGTCACTTTCTCCTTGCCGAACTTGATCTCTTCCGCCACGCGGCCGCCCATCAGGATGGCCAGACGCGAGGTCATTTCCTCTTTCGTCATCGACATCTTGTCGCCCTCGGGCAGCTGCATGACCATGCCCAGCGCGCGGCCGCGGGGGATGATCGTCGCCTTGTGCACCGGGTCGGAGGAGGGGACGTTCAGCGCCACCACGGCGTGGCCTGCCTCGTGATAGGCGGTGAGGGTGCGCTCTTTCTCCGACATGACCATGGAGCGGCGCTCCGGCCCCATCATGACCTTGTCCTTGGCGTCCTCGAACTCCAGCATCGTGACCAGGCGCTTCGACCGGCGGGCGGCCAGAAGCGCGGCCTCGTTCACCAGATTGGCAAGGTCCGCGCCGGAGAAGCCGGGCGTGCCGCGGGCGATGACTTTCGGCTCCACGTCGGAGGAGGTCGGGACCTCCTTCATGTGGACTTTCAGGATCTTCTCGCGGCCCGAAATATCGGGATTGGGCACCACGACCTGACGGTCGAAACGGCCCGGGCGCAGCAGCGCCGGGTCCAGAACGTCCGGGCGGTTGGTGGCGGCGATCAGGATGATGCCGTCATTGGCCTCGAACCCGTCCATCTCGACCAGAAGCTGGTTGAGGGTCTGTTCGCGCTCGTCATTGCCGCCGCCGAGCCCGGCGCCGCGGGAGCGCCCGACCGCGTCAATCTCGTCGATGAAGATGATGCAGGGCGCGTTCTTCTTGGCCTGTTCGAACATGTCGCGGACGCGGGAGGCGCCGACGCCGACGAACATCTCGACGAAATCCGAGCCGGAAATGGTGAAGAAGGGGACATTCGCCTCACCCGCCACGGCGCGAGCCAGCAGGGTCTTGCCCGTGCCCGGCGGGCCGATCAGAAGCGCGCCTTTCGGAATCTTGCCGCCCAGGCGCTGGAACTTGGCCGGGTCCTTCAGGAACTCGACGATTTCCTGCAGCTCTTCCTTGGCCTCGTCGACGCCGGCGACGTCCTCGAACATCTTGCGGCCCTGATGCTCGGTCAGCAGGCGCGCCTTGGACTTGCCAAAGCCCATCGCGCCTTTGCCGCCGCCCTGCATCTGGCGCATGAAGAAAATCCACACCGCGATCAGGAGCAGCATCGGGAACCAGCTGATCAGAATATTGGTCAGCATGTTGCCGTCTTCGGAGGTCGGTTTGGCGGTAATCTCAACGCCTTCGTCATACAGACGGTCAGCAAGACCGTCCGCATTGGGCGGAGCATAGGTGACAAAACGTTCGCCATCCTGCCTGACGCCGGTGATTTGCTCGCCGGCGATCTCCACGCTCTCGATCTCCCCCGCATCGGCGCTACGCATCAGCTCCGAGAAGGTGATCTCGCTGGACGCGCCTTGCTGGGCCGGGGCCTGCAGCAGGTTGAACAGGGCGATAAGAAGCAGAAGGATGATCGCCCAAAGGGCCAGATTTCTCAGCGTCATGGACCTAAACCAAGTTTCAATGAGCGGCGCTCGCCGCGAATTTCAGAGTCCGAATGTGGGGCGCCGGAACGCCATTCGCCACCCGGACCCGCAGTTTTTGCGCCAAGCCGCATATGCGCCAGCCGCGCAGGGGCCAGATAATCCAGCCCCGCAAGAGTTGCATTATAGTCCAGAAGCGGCGCTGCGGCGATATCCGCGCCCCGCATCAGCACAGGCAGGGTCGCCCGCGCGCGCTCCGGCAGGCCGCTCAGCCGATTGCGGGCGGCGGCGGGCAGCGCGGACGCATTGCGCCCCATCGGCGCCGCTGTCAGGCCCGCCTCCCGCGCCGTGATCTGATAGCGCCCGTCCCAGTCGGCGGGGGTATCAAGCGTAAGCGGCATGGGCGGCATAGCGGATTTGTCCGACCGGCCCAGAACCGCGCCGGAATCCCGCGCGGCGTGAAGCGCGCCGCCGTCCAGCCACAGAAGCGCGCCGCCCAGCGTCAGGCTTGCCGCCTCGCCGCCTGTCAGGGCCGCCGCCGCCTGATCGGCGCGGTCCCGCGCGGGCGGATGCGCCTGCCCTGACACCGCCGCGATCAAACCCTGCAGCGCGCGGCCCGCAAGCGGCGCGGGGGCGTCACGCAGAACCGCAAGCGGGATACGCGCCCAGCCTTCCGGGCGAAACTCGGCCTCTGTGAGAATGGCGGCGGCGCCCGCGTCCTCGCGATCCGCAAGACTGCGGGCGGAATCCGCAAGTAAGGCTAGTCGCTCTGGCGCGATCCCCGCAGTCTCGAACCGGGCCAGCGCGCCGCGGATGCGGATGCGTTCAAACCGGGCGTTTTCGTTGGCAGGGTCCTCGATCCAGCTGATCTCGCCCTCCTGCAGGCAGGCGCGCAGGGCGTCGCGGCGGCAGTCCAGAAGCGGCCGGACGATTTCCAGCCCCCGCCCCTGCGGCCACAGCGGATGCGGACCGCGCCGCGTCATCCCGGCCAGCGCGCGCCAGTGGCCGCCGCGCGCCGCGCGCATCCACACCGTCTCGGCCTGATCGTCCAGCGTGTGACCGGTAAGGATGATACTGGCTTTGAAATCCCGCGCGGCGTCCGCGATCAGGGCGTGGCGCGCCTGCCGGGCGGCGGCCTGCACGCCGGTTTCCGGCTTTTCTCCGCGCCAGCCGATGATTTTGGCGTCCAGACCCATGTGACGGGCCGCTGTAGCGGCGAATTCGGCGTGATCGGCGGAATGCGGCGCAAGCCCGTGATCGATGATAATTGCGCGCAGGGCGACGCCGGAAGCGTCCGCCCAAGGCTTTGCCAGCCGGGCCAGCGCCATGGAATCGCCGCCGCCGGACAGCGCCAGCACGGCGCGGTCCGCGCCAGCGGCCAGCCGGGTCAGACGCCCGGCGATATCTTCAGAAAGTGAAACGTCCCCGGTCAGCTGCAGCCCGCGCGGCTGCGCTCGCGGCTGGCGGCCTGGAGCACGGAGTCGCTGGCCTGCGGGAATTGCTGGGCCACAGCGCCCAGCGTCTGACAGGCGTCGTTCTTCTGGCCCATATCGACCAGCGCCACGCCCAGCTGCACCATGGCTTCCGGCGCGCGCGGGCCGCCGGCCTGCATGGCCTGCATCAGGGATTCGGCCGCGATGGCGGACTCGCCCTCAATCAGTTGCAGGCGGCCGACCCAGAAATAGGCCTCGCCCCGGCGCGGATCGTCCGGCGCGGCGGCCAGGAAATCCTGATAAGCGCCGCGGGCGGCGCCGTAATCGCCTTCATTGAGACGGGTCTGGGCCTGGGCGAAGAGAAGGTCCGGGTCCGCGTTCATGTCGCGCGAATCCATCACGCTGGAGCCGAGCGGCCGGGTGGCGGCGCGTTTGGCCTCCGCATTGGGGTCGTCCGGATTGACGATGGCGACATCGGCGTCCGGGTCGTCGACAAGGCTGACAGGGCCGCGATCGCCCGAACCGCCGGAATTGCTGGAATAGTTGCGCGCGCCACTATTGCCGTTGAAGGCTTCCTCGCCCTCTCCGCCCGCTGCGCCGCCGCGGTCCATCACCGCGAACATATCCTCCTGCAGCGCCTCATACTGACGCTTCAGCTGGCGGTTCTCGTATTTCACCTCCTCGACCTGGGAGGTGAGGTTCTGGATTTGCCGCTCCAGATCATCGACGCGCGTCAGCATGCGCACGGCCGCCGGGTCGCCCGACATCTGGCGGGATTCCATCTGGCGCATCGTGGCTTCGACCGCACGAAGGCGTTCGTCCAGTTCGCGGCGGCTCTGGGCCGAGGCGTCCTGAGGCAGGGAGACGGCGACAAGGGCGAAAATCAGGAATGTGGTCAGTGCGCGCATGGGTCGTCCATTAGGCAATAGGGTTGGCGAAACTATGGCCGGGCCGGGCCGGAACGCAAACGGCGCCCGGCGGGGAGGTCCCGGCGGGCGCCGTATTTCAAGCGTCGTCAGCCGCGAACGGCCTTTCCGTTACGCGTCTCCTAGCTGGAGACGGCGCCGGAGACGATGTTGCTGGTCGCGTTCCGGTTCAGAGCCCAGCACTCCTGCGAAGACGCAGAGCAGACCGGGCGTTCCTCACCATAGGACACCGTGGACAGACGCGAGGGATCGATCCCGCGCGACACCAGATAGTCCTTCGCCGAGTTGGCGCGGCGCGCCGCCAGGGCGAGGTTGTATTCGCGCGTGCCGCGTTCGTCGGCATGGCCGCCGACCAGAACGGTCACGTTCGGATATTCCTGAAGCCAGGCGGCCTGACGGTCGAGCGTCGCGCGGCCTTCGCTGTCCAGCTGATAGGAGTCGAGTTCGTAGAAAACGCGGTCGCCCGCATTCTCGACGAAATCGGCTTCGGTTCCGGGAACCGGACCGCGATCGATATTGGCGTTGGGATCGCCGCGATCAGTGGTCTGGGGCGGTTGAGACGGCGTGGTATCCACCGGCTCGTCTTTTTTGGCGCAACCGGCGGCCACGAGGGCAGCGGCGGCAAACAAGGCAATCTGGAACTTCATGGGATTCCCCTTGAACAAAAAACTTTTCTTTCGGGCGAGCGTCTGCACGGCATCCGTCAGCCCCGTCAACGTTGCGATCCGGGCAACCGGACCGCGCGCTATCGCATTACGCCGTGCGCGCCCTTCCAGAACGGCATTGTACGCGAGAAACGCAACGGAGTTCCAACGATTTCTATAAATTCCCTTTTCAGGCGAGTGTCAGTCCAGCAGCGGCGACCACGCCGGATCGGAGGCCGAGCCGGGCGTATTCACCCGGCGCAGGTTCTGACCGGTCAGATCAATGCTCCAGATGGAGGGTTCGCCGCCCCGCTCTTCACGCCAGAACATGATCACCCGGCCATTGGGCGCCCAGGTGGGGCCTTCGGCGCGGAACCCGTCGGCCAGCAGGCGTTCGCCTGACCCGTCGGAACGCATGACGCCAATGGCGAACCGGCCGCCCGTAATCTTGGTGAAGGCGATCAGGTCGCCGCGCGGAGACCAGACCGGGGTGGCGTAGCGCCCCTCGCCGAAACTGATCCGCTCCACGCCCGAACCGTCGGCGTTCATGATGTAGAGCTGCTGCGAACCGCCGCGGTCGGATTCAAACACCACGCGGTCGCCTTCCGGAGAGAAGGTGGGAGAGGTGTCGATGGACTGGCCGAAGGTGAGGCGCGTCATCTGGCGCGAGCGCAAATCCATCACATAGATGTCGGTATTGCCGGCCTCCTCCAGCGACATGACCACTTTCGATCCGTCGGGAGAGAAGCGCGGGGCGAACGTCATATTGCCGATATTGCCCAGCGTCTCGTGGCGGCCGGTTTCGATATCGAACAGATGGATCTGCGGCTTGCCGGTGCGGTAGCTCATATAGGTGATCATCTGGTTCGACGGCGAGAAACGCGGCGTCAGCACCGTATAATCGCCGCTGGTCAGGAACTGCATATTGGCGCCGTCCTGATCCATGATCGCCAGGCGTTTCACGCGATTCACCTTGTCGCCGCTTTCGGAGACAAAGACGATGCGGGTGTCGAAATACCCCTCTTCGCCGGTCAGGCGCTTATAGATCTGGTCGGAGACCTTGTGCGCGATCCGCCGCCACAGATCGGGCGTGGCGGTGAAGGACAGGGCCAGGATTTCCTCCTCGCCATAGACGTCCCACAGGCGGAAGGCGACGCGCATGCGCGACTCTGACTGAAGCTCCACTTCGCCGGTCAGCAGGGCCTGGGCGTTGATCAGCCGCCAGTCCTGAAAGCGCGGGCGCACATTGAAGTCCTGGATGTCCTCGACGAAGGCCTCCTGAGAGATCGGCTCGAACAGGCCGGACCGCTCCAGATTATTGGTGACCACGCCGGCGATATCGGCGCCCAGATCGGCGGCCTCCGGCGTATCGCCCATGAACGGGTCGACCGCGACGGGCAGCGGATTCAGGTGGCCCTTGTTGATGTCCACTTCGATCTGGGCGTGCGCGGGCGCAACCACCAGAAGGACCGGGAGGAGGACAAGCATCAGAAAGCGTTGCATGGACATCTCTCTCATCGTTTCGCCGCCAGACGGGCGGGCAATGTGTAGCGCAGTCAGTTCGACGCGTCGAAGTTCATCGTGATCTCGCGCCAGGCGGAATATTTGTCAGCAGGAAGGAAAGAATATGGCGCGCACTGTTGCACCGCGCGCACAGCCCGCTCCCCCGCCAGCCGCAGATACGGATCGCCTGACAGGCGAATCCGGTTGGCGTTCAGAAGCTGCGGCTGGGAGGCCAGCGTGCCGTCCCGGTTGAGCTGAACCCGCACGGAGACCGCCAGTTCTTCCGGATTGGGCGCGTCCAGCGGCGCGCGCCAGCATTCCAGCATGCGGCGGCGCAGGGCGTCATATTCGGAAATCGTCATGTCGGTGCCGAGCCCGGCGGCAGGGCGCGCCTCCTCGGCGCGTTCGGGCGGGGTGTCGCCGGAATCCTCGCGCCGGTCGGGGGGGCGCTGCTCCTCCTTGGCCTTGTCGACCAGCGAGGCGATGCGGTCCAGATTGAACTCTTCCTTTTCCGGTTCGGGCTCGGGTTCGGGCTCAGGCTCCGGTTCAGGTTCTTCCTCAACCGGCTCCTCGTCCGGGGCGTCGATGACTTCCGGCTCGGCCTCGGGCTCTTCCTCGACCGGCTCGGGTTCGGGGGCCGGAGCTTCCTCGACCTGTTCGGCGGGCGGCTCCTCGTCCGGGGTTTCCTCGACGGCCGGCTCCGGTTCTTCCACCGGTTCGGGCTCCTCGTCCTCCACCGCGGCGCGGATATTGGTCTCCTCGCCGATTGTCACCAGCTCGATCGGGACCACCGGCACGGGGGAATCGTCCACCGTCTTTGCGGCATAGGGCAGCGCGATCAGCCCGCCGGTGATCAGCACGGCGTGCCCGATAATGGATAAGGGCAGTCCGGCGCGCATCGGTCCTTATTCGTTTTCGGTGGTTTCGGTCGGGTCTGTGACCATGCCGATATTGGTGAAGCCCGCCGAATTCAGCCGCGCCATGACGCGCATGACCTTGCCGTATTCCACGGCGTTGTCGCCGCGCACGAAGATGCGCTCCTGATAGCCGGCCTCCGACATGGCGGAGAGACGCGGCACCAGTTCCTCCATCGGGATTTCGGTCTCCTGAAGGAAGATCGTTCCGTCCGGCTGGATGGTGATGGTCAGGGGTTCTGAATCCGCCGACAGGGCCTTGGCCTCTGTCTTTGGCAGGTCCACCGGCACGCCGACCGTCAGCAGCGGCGCGGTGATCATGAACACGATCAGCAGCACCAGCATGACGTCGACCAGCGGCGTGACGTTGATTTCGGCCCGGGGGCGAAAACGTCCGCCGCCGCGCCCGCGCGGTTGATGCGTGACTCCGGCTCCCATCAGCGCCGCCCGTGGATGCGGCGGGACAGGATCGCCGACAGCTCGTCCGCATAGCCTTCAAGACGCACGGCGTATCTGGAGATGTCGGTGGAGAACTTGTTGTAGAAAATCACCGCCGGGATGGCCGCGACCAGGCCCAGCGCGGTGGCGAACAACGCCTCCGCGATGCCGGGCGCAACGACGGCGAGATTGGTGTCGCGCGAGGCGGCGATGGCGCGGAAAGAGTTCATGATGCCCCAGACCGTGCCCAGCAGGCCGACAAACACCGACACCGAGCCGATGGAGGCCAGCGCGCCGAGACCGCTTTCGAGATTGGAAATCTCCCGCTGCACGGCGACGTTCATCACGCGGTCGATGCGTTCCCGCAGGCTCAGCATCTGGCCTTCGGAGGTGGAGTCCTTCGATTCCCGCCATTCGGACATGGCCGCGGCGAAGACCCGGCTCATCGGGTCGCGCGGCTTGGCGGCGAAGGTGTTGTCCAGATCGTCCAGAGAGCGGCCGGCCCAGAAATCATCCTCGAACCGGCGCGCCTTGCGGCGCAGGCCCATCAACTGGAACTGCTTGTCCAGAATAATAGCCCAGGACCAGATCGAGGCGAGCGCCAGCCCGATCATCACGGCCTTGACGATAATATCGGCCCTGAAAAACAGGCCGATGAACGAATAGTCGGCTTCGCCGGGGCCGAGCGCGGCGGGTCCGGCGGCGGCCAGCATCAGAATGTCCATCTAGGCGGGTCTCCCCATGGTTAATTCTCTCGCGAGTCGCGGGTTATTCTTGGGCCGCCGCGCGCCCGGTCAAGTTCAGCTTCGTTTCGCGGCTGATTATGACGATTTCAGGACGGATCGGGCGTGGCGGATTATCTGTTCGCTTACTGTTGCAGGAAGGCGACGCGGACGTCCTGCAAAATCGATGCAAGCCGCCTCCACGCTCCCTTCCATCAGCATGGCCTCTTTCCGCAGGATACGCTGCTCCATCTTCAGTCTCGCCCCGCGCGCATCGACCAGCCGTGTTTCCACAATCAGGGCGTCGTCGATCCGCGCCGGGGCATGGAATTTCAGGTTCGCTTCCCGGATGGCAAAGCCCAGAGGCGGATCAAGTTCCGCCAGCGCCGCATGCGCCACGCCTGCGCAGCGCAGGAAATCGGTGCGGCCGCGCTCCATGAATTTCAGATAATTGGCGTAATAGACAACGCCGGTGAAATCGGTGTCCTCGTAATAGACCCGCACAGGCAGGCGGTGCAGGCCGTCTTCGATCCGGCCCTGAGCCGGCTGCTCTTTTCCGCTCATTGTCTATTTCTCGCCGAACAGGCCGGCCTGCGGGCCGCTGGCCGGCGGGGTCAGGCCCATATGTTCATAGGCGCGGGGGCAGGCGACGCGGCCGCGCGGGGTGCGCATGACAAAGCCTTCGCGCACCAGAAACGGCTCGATCACTTCCTCTATGGCGTCGCGCGCTTCCGCCAGCGCCGCGGCCATGGTCTCCACGCCGACGGGGCCGCCGCCGAACATCTCCGCCAGGGCTTTCAAGTAGCGGCGGTCCTGCCGGTCCAGCCCGATAGCGTCCACGCCCAGCCGTTTCAGCGCCTTGTCCGCTTCGGCGCGGTCGATCATCTCCGCGCCGTCGCTTTCGGCGAAGTCGCGCACGCGGCGCAGCAGGCGCCCGGCGACGCGCGGCGTGCCGCGGGCGCGGCGGGCGATTTCCAGCGCGCCTTCCTCGCTGAGCGGCGCGCCCAGCTTGCGCCCCTGCCGGGCGACGATATGGGCCAGCTCCTCGACTTCATAAAAATCCAGCCGCACGGGCACGCCGAACCGGTCGCGCAGGGGCGTGGCCAGAAGCCCGGCGCGGGTGGTGGCGCCGATGAGGGTGAAGGGGGCCAGGCCGACTTTCACCGAGCGGGCGGACGGCCCCTCCCCGATAATCAGGTCCAGCTCGAAATCCTCCATCGCCGGATAGAGGACTTCCTCGACCGCCGGGTTGAGGCGGTGAATCTCGTCGATGAACAGGACGTCGCGCGGCTCCAGATTGGTCAACAGCGCGGCGAGGTCCCCCGCCTTGGCGAGGATCGGACCGGAAGTGGAGCGGAAATTCACCCCCAGCTCCCGCGCCGTGATCTGCGCCAGCGTGGTCTTGCCAAGGCCTGGCGGGCCGGAGAGCAGGACATGGTCCAGCGCCTCGCCGCGATTGGCGGCGGCGCGCACGAACACTTTCAGATTGCCGACCGGATCGCGCTGGCCGACGAATTCATCGAACGTTTCAGGGCGCAGCGCCTTGTCGCGGCCGTCATCGTCCTGACGCTCGCCGGATATGAGGCGGTCTTCCTCGCTCACCGGGCCAGCTCTTTAAGCGCGGCTTTCAGGACGGCGTCGAGTTCGGGGTCATCGCCGGCGTCCGCCAGCGCCTCGGCCACGGCGCGCTGGGCGTCGGTGCGGTCATAGCCGAGATTGGTGAGCGCCGAGACGGCGTCCAGCCGCACGCCAGAAGCCGCGGCGGCGGGCGAATTGGGCGCCGCGCCTGGCCCAGAGGGCGCGGGCGCGGCGGCAAGGCCCCGCCCGGAAGGCGGCGCCTTGTCCTTGAGTTCGGATACCACGCGGGCGGCCAGCTTCTTGCCGACGCCATGGGCGCGGGACACCGCGCCGGCGTCTTCCAGCGCGGCGGCGTTCATCAGGTCGTCCGGGGTCAGGACGTCGAGGATCGCGGCGGCAACCTTGGATCCAACGCCCGGCACTTCCTTCAGGCGGGAAAACCAGGCGCGTTCGCCCTCGCTGGCGAAGGCCCAGAGCTTGAAGGCGTCCTCTCGCACCTCGGTCTCGATATGCAGCTCCGCCGCCGCGCCGATCTGGAGATTGCGGAGCGTCCGCGCCCCGGCGAACACCAGATAGCCGACGCCGTGGACATCCAGGATCGCCTCGCCCTCGCCGATCGTGTCGACGACGCCTTTCAGCTTGCCGATCACGAGGCGGCCGCCAGACGGTCGCGCGTCAGTCCGGTGTGCGCATGGCAGATCGCAACGGCCAGCGCATCGGCCGCGTCCGCCGTCGCGCGGCAGCCGGGCAACAGGACGGAGACCATGGAGGCCACCTGGCTTTTCTCCGCGCCGCCCGTGCCGACGACCGATTTCTTGATTTCCCGCGCGGCGTATTCGGCCACCGGCAGACCGGCGCGGGCCGGCGCCAGCAGCGCCATGGCGCGGGCCTGCCCCAGCTTCAGGGCGGACGATGCGTTCTTGGCCATGAAAGCTTCCTCGACGGCGGCGTGATGGGGCGCGTGTTCGGCGATCAGCGCATCCAGCGCGTCAAACAGCACACAGAGCCGGTCGGACATGGCCGCATCGGTCGGCGGCGCGATGACGCCATGGGCGACATGGGTCAGCCGCGCGCCCTCGACCGTGACGACGCCCCAGCCGCACCGGCGCAGGCCGGGGTCCACCCCCAGAATGCGAATCGCTCCCCGCATGCGGCCATCATAAACGAGAACGTAAAGGAAACGTCGATAGGCGCGGCGGAGATTTCAGCGCGGACGCGCAGCGCGGGTCAGGTCAAAATGAAAGAGGCCGCTTTCGCGGCCCCGTTTCTTCGCCTGACATGTAAAAGCGTAATGCCTAGTGATTGCGGTATTTCTGGACGCGCGTGGTGCGCAGGCCCGCGAGGCCGTGATCGTCCAGGCTGCGCTGCCAGGCGAGGAATTCCTCGACCGTCAGGCGGTAGCGGGTGCAGGCGTCCTCCAGGCTGAGGAGGCCGCCACGGACCGCGGCGACGACTTCCGCCTTGCGGCGGGCGACCCACCGGCGGGTTTCCGGCTTGGGAAGATCAGCCAGGGTCAGCGGGCTGCCATCGGGTCCCATAACGTAATTTTCTGTTCGGCGCGGATTCATGGTCGGTCAGCCAATTCCCTTGTTTGTTATGACGTCTGTCTTACCCCAAGCGTCCTAACAATCGGCTAAAGCAATCATCGACCATCGAGTCGATTTGTTAGCTTAATCATATGGTTAACGCCGGCTGAATCGGCTCAGCCGGCGTCTTCCATGCCCCCTCAATTACCGCTTCATCCGGATCAGCTCGTCGAGCATCTCGTCGGCGGTTGTGATGATTTTCGAGCTGGCCGAATAAGCCCGCTGAGTCTTGATAAGATTGGCGAATTCGGTCGCCAGATCGACGTTCGACGCCTCCAGAGTCGCCGAAGAGATTATTCCGGCGCCGCCGGTCTTGGGTACCTTCAGGGAGAAGTCGCCGGAGTCGCCGGAGATGCGGTAAGCGCCGCCGACTTCGGAGATCAGCCCGTTAGGATTCGGGAAGGTCGCCAGCGGCAACTGATAAACTTTTCGCACCACGCCGTCGCCGAAGGACGCCACGACGAAGCCTTCGTCATCGATGGAGATGGACGGATTATCGTTGAAGGCCGAGCCGTCAATGGCGGTGGAAACCAGCACGGACGGGCTGTCGAACTGGGTCAGGCCGCCGGTTTCGCCTGGACCGCCGAGATTCAGCGCCACGGTCTGGGGCGATTCCACGCCGGTGGAGGCCGCCCAGGGAATGTCCAGAGACGCCGGAAGCGTGGTTCCCCCCGCATCGATCTGGCCGTTGGCGTCGAACGTCACGATACCGGTCGCGATCTGGCCGTCGACCAGCGGCGGCGCGCCATTCACGTCGCCCGGCGGATCGGAATAGACCTCGACATGCCATTCGTTCGGATTGGCGCTGGATTTCAGGAAGGCGAGATTCAGCGTGCGCGAACCGCCCTGGGAGTCGTAAACGGTGATGGTGCGCGTGAAGTCCGGATCCACGGCGCCGGAGGCCATGTTGTTGGCCGTGGCGGTGGCGTCATAGGTGGCTTCCGCGGCGCTGATCTCTGTCGAGGCGCGCAGATTGGCGTTGATCTTGACGTTGCTGGTGGCCTCCGCGACGCCGGAGATGGAGCCGATGTCCACCGGCTCGAGCGCGGTCAGGTCGGACGGGTTCGCCGTGACGCTGCCGTCCGGATTCACCGGCCAGCCTTGCAGATAATAGCCCGAGGAATTCACCAGCAGGCCGCTTTCATCGACATTGAAGGAGCCGGCGCGGGTGAACAGGTAGTCCGAAGCCTGCCCGGTGGAGGCGGTCGGGCTGACCACGAAGAAGCCGGCGCCGGAAATGGCGAGGTCGGAGCTGTTGCCCGTGGCGGTCAGCTGGCCCTGCGTGTTCACCAGCTGGCGCGTCGTGGATTTGACGCCGCCCGCGGAATAGGAGCTGGAAGCCGAGGAATCGGCCTGGAACAGAGAGTCAAACAGGGTGTCGGTCCGCTTGTAGCCGACGGAGTTCACGTTCGCGATATTGTCCGAAATCGCGGCTAGGGCGCTGGAGTTTGCGGCCAGGCCGGTCGTTCCGGCGAGAAGCGCAGAGTTGATGGACATTGGAGAGTGCTCCCTTTGTTTGTGTCCTTATGTGAGGGAGCGCGTTTTGCGCTTTGTTTTCATTTCGCTCCCGTTTCCGGCGTTCTTGCCGATGGGGAGCGCCGGCCGTTTATTCAGGCGGCCGGGTCTTCAGTGGCGGGGGCTTGCGTCTCCCGCAAATCCTTGACCGATCCGAGCGCGACGCGAAGGTCGCCGATCAGGAGGGCCGGCTCGGCCCCCGTGAAATCGGCGCCGGTGACGCGGCCCGTAACGGTGGTTCTGGCGGTGATCTTGTCGCCGTCCTCGTTCAGGGCGGTGACCTTCATCGTGTAGACGCCGTCTTCCAGCGGGTCCCCGTTATTGTCGGTTCCGTCCCAGACAAATTCGTGATCGCCGGATTCCAGCGCGCCTTCAGTCTCGAAGACCACGCGCCCCTTCTCGTCGGTCACGACCAGCTTATTTTCGGCCGCGTCCTGCGGCAGGTTGTAAGACCATTTCGCCTGGCCATCGATCAGCGGGGCCTGGTTGGAAAACACCGTCGCCTCGCGGCCCAGATAGCTGGCGGTGGAGCCGAAAGCGGCCGCGTATTGCAGGCCGATCATCGTCTCCAGGCTTTCATTCTGCTTGATCTGCTGCTCGACGCCGGAGAACTGGACCAGCTGGGTCATGAACTCGGTCGATTCCAGCGGATTGAGCGGGTCCTGATTCTTCATCTGCTCGGTCAGCAGGGTCAGGAAAGTCTCGAAATTATTGGCCAGAGACGCGGAGGCGTTGGTGGCGCCCGCCGCCTGTCCCTGTGATGCGATGCCGCCGATATCCATGGGGGCCTCCTTAGATCCTGACGCTCATGCCGCCGCGGGCGGCAAGGCGGAAGCCAAAGGCGTCCACGCTGCGCTCGGCGGGGGTTTCAGTCCGGGATGCGGCCTCGGCAGCGCCTTCAGCCGAGGCGATGGCCGGGGCGTTCGATCCGCCGCCCTGCCGCTGCGATCCGAATTGCCCGCCGGCATTATCCTGACGCAGGCCGAACTGCAGGCTGTCCTGCTGCAAATCCAGACCGGAATCGGCCAGGGCGCGCTCCAGCGCGCGGGCGGCCTGTTTCAGATCGGTGAGCGTTTCGGGGCGCTCGGCCAGCAGAATGGCATGGGCTTTCTTGTCGGCGCCGATTTCCAGCCGCACCTCGACCTTGCCCAGCTCCGGCGGATCCATGCGGATCTCGAAGCGGCGGGAGCCATTATTGGCCTGCCGCGCAATATCCTTGGCCATGCGCGCCACGGCCGCCGCATCGACATGCGGACCCGGGCGGGTCTGAGCCTGTTGCGTGGCGGCGCTGCGATCGGCGCGGGCGCCATCGGCGGCGCGATTCATCGTGTCCATCGCCCAATCGCCTTCGGGGTCGGCCATCTGACCGCCATCACCCAGCTTTTCACCCATCGCGGCGGCCGCGACGGCGGTTTCCATGACAGGGGCCACGGCGCCGGGAGTCGTTGCAGATGGCGCGGAAGCCGCTGCCGTCTGGGGCGCGCCTGTTTCCGCGCCACGATTGGCGCCGGCGGACTGACCGCCCGCGCGTTGCGCGTTCGCAGCGGCGTGGGCGGCGGCCAGCTGGGCGCCCGGCGTGGCGGAAGCCGCGCCCGTCGCGCTCTGGCGAATGGAAAGATTGAGCTTGCCGGCATCGGCGTCACCGGCCGCCGCGGCCGCCGCCTGGGCCAGGGTCCTTGCCGACTCTCCGTTCGACTGCGGGGCGGATTGCGCCACGGTCTGAGCGGTTGCGGATTTCCCCGCCCCGGCCGCCGATTGTGCATTGGCGGCGGACGGGTCAGCCTTGACAGAAACGGCGTCCGGCGCGGTCCGGCCCGCGCGGCTGCCAAAGCGGGATTCTATATTGCGCGCAAACTGTGCGGCGGCGCCTTCAGTCAGGGCACCCGGGACTGGCAGGGCCGCACGATCTGTCGGGTTGCCGATCACCGCGCCGGTTTTGGGGTCCGTGACCGGGACCACGCCGGGCTGTTCATCCGGAACGGGCAGCAGGGAGGGCGTGGTGTCGCCCGTCGCGGGCGGCTTCACGGTGATATCGCCGCCAGTCGGGGAGCCGCCATTATAATTGGGCTGCGCGCCGTCGGGCGAGATCGTGACATTGGCGAACAGGGCGCGGCGCGCGGCGGCTTCCGCCTGATGCGCTTCACGCGCGGCCATATTGTTCATCAGTTTGTGGGCGAAGCTGTTCAGGCGCATGGGGTCGCCCGCCGTGCCGCGGAAATCGCCCATTTCGGTATTGCCGCGCACGAATGTCTTCGACCAGCGCAGCCCCATCAGCGTGTTCAGGGTTTCCTGGTGCCCGGCCTGGGCCGCGGCGCGCTCGGCCAGCTCTTCATCGGACAGAAGCTGATAGCCCGGCGCCGAGGCAGCGGCGGCCTCGGGATTGGTGGCGACCGCCGCGGCGGCGTCTTCAGTTTCAGCGCCGGTGGTTTCAGCGCCGCCGCCAGACGAACCGGCCTTGCCGCTTTCGGAAGACGCGCCCGCGCCCGTGGAAGCGGCGGCTTTGAGGGTGCGCGCCAGGCCGCCATTATAACTGGTTTTGCCCGCACCCGCCTCGCCAGTCGCCGCGGATCCCGCATTGGACAGCATGGAGGAGAACAGGCTGGCGTTCTTTCCGCCAGTCTTGCCTGTGGAGGCGGAGCCCCCCGGCGCGCCGGCAAAAACCAGATTCAGGAGATTGGCTGCGTCCATTTTGCGTATTTCCGCGTCTACCCTGTCCTGAGCGCACCCCGCGCCCGGTCCCTGCCTGACATCAGCAAGGAGCAAGCCAGTTTTCAAAAACACATAACTTATTGTTTTAAATGCCTATTTTTTGATTCACGTTTTTAAACCCGCCATTCTTGCCGGGTCGATTCTACCCCCCTGAGGGAAGAGTTTTCCGCCCCCGCCATTGCGGCACGCCGCTTGAAACAGAGTCCGCCAGAGCACTGCGCGGGACGACGTCGCGCGGCAAAAGAAACGCGAAGAAACGCAAGAATGACAATGAGTTACGGGAAATCAGGCGCGCTCTCCGCTCTCAAGCGGACGGGCGGTTCTTGCCGGGCTCCACGGAAGTTCTTGCCGGGAAGGCGGGTTTGACGCGATGAGCATCAATGGAGTTCTTGGAAACGCCCTGACCGGTCTGCTGACAAGCCAGACCGCGATGCGCAACACCTCCAATAATATCGCCAATGTAAACACGCCCGGCTATGCGCGCGTCGATACGCAGTTTTCCGCGCGGTCCTATGCCGGCATCGGGGCCGGAGTGGAAATCGGCACGATCCGCCGCGTGGTCAGCGAATTTCTGGACGGCTCCGCCCTGCGCACAACTTCGGGGGCGAGCGAGGCGGAAACGCGCGCAGACCTGCTGGACCGCGTGCAGGCCCAGTTCGGTTCGCCGGATGATTCCGGCTCCATCTTCGCGCGGCTGCAATCCACCTTCACCAAGATCGGCGCGGCCGCGCTGGATCCCGCCAGCATCGCCGGACGCCAGTCCGCCATCAGCCAGGCCGAGCAGCTGTTCGATGAATTCTCCCGCCTGTCGGCCGAGATCCGGACGGTGCGCGCGGAAACCGACGCGCGGATCGGGGATTCCATCGGCAAGGTCAATTCCCTGCTGACCGAGATTCACGACATCAATGCCCAGATTTCCCGCTTGCACGCCTCGGGCGGCGATGTGACGGGTCTGGAGAACCGCCAGTCACAACTGATCGACGAGTTGTCGAAATATGTCGATGTGCGCACCCAGGCCGGATCGTCCGGCGGGGTGATCGTACGCACGGGCGACGGGGTGGAGCTGGTCGGCCAGACGCTGAAGACGTTTGAATATAACGCCTCCGGCCAGGGCGGGCTGAACGCCGCCTATTCCGCCATTACGCTGCGCAGCGAAAACGGCACGGCCATCAATATCGAACCGCACATCCAGTCCGGCGAATTGCGCGGCCTTCTGGACGTGCGCGATCACGAACTTCCGGAACTGGCCGCCGAGCTGTCGGAGCTGGCGGCGGGCAGCGCGGACGCATTGAACGAGGCGCATAACAACGCCACCGCCGTTCCCGCGCCCGCCAGCCTGACGGGCCGCAATACCGGCCTTATGGCGGGCGATGCGCTGAACTTTTCCGGGGCGACGACCGTGGCCATCACCAATGCGGACGGCACGCTGGCCCGGCGCGTGGATATCGATTTCGACGCCGGAACCCTGTCGGTCGATGGCGGCGGCGCCACGCCCATCGGCGGCGGCACGGTGGGCGATCTGGTCACCGCGCTGAACACCGCGCTGGGCGGCAGCGGGTCGGCCAGCTTCACGAACGGATCGCTGCAGATTTCCGCAGCCGGAGGCGGCGGCGTCTCCATGCTGCAGGACGAGGCCAATCCCAGCGATCGCGGCGGCCGCGGCTTCTCTCATTTCTTCGGGCTGAACGACATGATCGTGTCGGAGCGCCCGGCCTTCTTTGAAACCGGTCTCAGCGACGCCGACGCGCACGGATTCACGCCGGGGGAGACCCTGACATTCCGGGTGACCGGCGCGAACGGAACGGTGCGCGACATCGACGTGACGGTGGGCGGGACCAGCTTCGCGGACCTGCGCAACGCGATCAATGACGCGACATCGGGCATCGGCAATTACGGCTCTATCCAGTTCGACGCAGACGGGCAGTTGTCGATCAGCGAGAGCGGCGGCAATTCCATCCAGCTTGTCGGCGACACGACCAGCCGGGGCGGGACAGGCCTGTCCTTCTCCCAGATGTTCGGCCTGAGCCGGGAGGCGGCGGCCGGACGTGCGGAGGCGTTCTCCGTCGCCGACCGCATCGCGAACAATCCCGAGCAGCTTTCCCTTGCGCAGCTGGACCTTGCCAGCGGCGCGGTGGGCGACACGGTGCTGTTCGCGGGCGACAATCGCGGCGGGCTGGCCCTGCAGAGCATGCTGACCTCGTCCCGCGCCTTTGACGCCGCGGGCGGGCTGAATTCCGCGCAAACCAGTCTTGAGCAGTTCGCAAGCCGCGTGGCCGGGGATATCGGCCTGCGCGCCGCCCGCGCCGATTCCGACAGGGCGAGCGCGCTGGCGCTGGCCGAACAGGCCGAAGCGAAACGGGCTGAGATTTCCGGCGTCAATATGGACGAGGAACTGGCCAACATGACCATCTACCAACAGTCCTATAACGCCTCGGCGCGCCTCATCCAGGCGGCCAAGGAAATGACCGACACCCTCCTGAACATGGTCTAGGGGATTTGAAGCCATGACGCGTATCGCAACATCTCAACTGAACCAGTCGGCGCTGGCCGACCTCATGCGCGCGCAACAGCAAAGCTTCGACGCGCTGCAACAGGTCAATAGCGGCAAGAAGGCGCAGGATCTCAAAGGGTTTGGCGCCGACGCGCCGGCGCTGCTTTCGGCGCGCGGGCTGCAATCGCGCACCGAAGGCTATCTGGATAATCTGAAAGTGCTGCAGAACCAGACCTCGGCGCAAAACCTGGCGCTGGAAAACGTCTATGATTCCGCGACCGGCCTGCGGGAGGTCGTCACCAACGCCATGTCCGTGGATGACGCCGATGTCCTTATGCAGGAGGTGGAGCGCGTCTTCCTGGACGCGGTGAACGCCATCAATGTGAAACAGGGCGGGCAATATCTGTTCGGCGGCGTGAAGACCGACACGCCCCCGGTCAATATCAACTCACTGGCCGATCTGGCCGCCGCGGCCAGCGTCGACGACATTTTCGACAATGCGGACCGGGCGCGGGTCACGCGGCTGGACGATGACCGGATTGTGGAGGCCGCCCCGGTCGCCGACGAGGCGGCGCGGGAGCTTTTCGCCAGCTTCAAGCGGATCGCCGAATTCGACGCCGGGCCAAACGGTCCCTTCGGGGCCGACCTGACTGACGCCCAGCGGACCTTCCTGACAACCGAGCTGCAGAACATTTCCGGAGCGACGGACGATGTCAGCGCCGCGGTTTCCAAGAACGGCCTGTTGCAGTCACAGGTCGACGACGCCTTCGCGCAGCAGACGGCGAAATCCGATTATCTGAAAGGTCTGGTCAGCGATCTTGAGGAAGTGGACATGGCGGAAGCCATCAGCCGGCTGCAGCAATCCCAGCTGGCCGTGGAGGCCTCGGCGCGGGTCTTCTCATCGCTCTCCCGCACCTCGTTGCTGGATTTTCTGCGCTAGATCGCCTACCTGACGCGCTTGAAAAACAAGCTTTGTCGCGGGCCTTGACCCCGCGGGAGAGGATGAGATGAGCGTAATGACCGCCCCTGCGCCCGAAATGCGCGCCGGGCTGAACTCCCTTGGATTCGCAAAACCGCCTTCGGAAACCCGCGTTGTCGCCGCCATGTCGGGCGGCGTGGATTCGTCCGTTGTCGCCGCCATGCTGGCCAAAGAGGGCTATGACGTTATCGGCGTCACGCTTCAGCTTTACGATCATGGCGCGGCGCTGAAGAAAAAGGGCGCGTGCTGCGCCGGTCAGGACATCCATGACGCGCGCCGCGTGGCCGAGGCCTGCGGCATACCCCATTACGTTCTGGACTATGAAAACCGGTTCCGCGACTCCGTGATGGAGGACTTTGCCGACACCTATCTGGCCGGCGCCACGCCCATTCCCTGCGTGCGCTGTAACCAGAAGGTGAAGTTCAAGGACCTCCTCGAAACCGCCAAGGATCTGGGCGCGGACTGCATGGCCACCGGCCATTACGTGCAGCGCGTCATGGGCGAGGCGGGCGCCGAACTGCATCGCGGCGCCGATGACTCGCGCGACCAGTCCTATTTCCTGTTCACCACCACGGCTGAACAGCTGGATTACCTACGCTTTCCGCTGGGCGGTCTGGAAAAGGACGAGGTGCGCAAGCTGGCCGCCGAGTTCAGCCTGCGCGTGGCGTCAAAGCCCGACAGCCAGGATATCTGCTTCGTGCCGCAGGGGCGCTATACCGACGTGGTCGAGAAGCTGCGCCCCGGCGCGGCCGATCCGGGCGACATCGTGCATGTCGACGGCCGGGTTCTGGGCCGCCATGACGGGGTGGTCCACTACACGGTGGGTCAGCGGCGGGGCCTTGGCGTCTCCACGGGCGAGCCGCTGTTCGTGATCCGGCTGGACCCGGAAAACAGCCGCGTCATCGTCGGCCCGCGCGAGGAACTGGGCGTGTCGCGAATTGCGCTGAAAGAGGTCAACTGGCTGGGCGACGAGGCGCTGGATTCGGACGCTCTGGACGGCAAGCCGGTGCTGGTGCGCGTGCGCTCCACCCGGCCGCCGCTGCCCGCCCGCCTCTCCACAAAAGGCGAAGCGCCGCTATCGGTCATCATGGATGATCCCGAGGAGGGCGTGGCGCCGGGACAGGCGGCGGTGTTTTACGACGCCGCACGGCCGATGCGCGTCCTCGGCGGCGCCTGGATCACAGGCACGGAAAACAGCTAGAGGCGTTGAACATCGCCGGGCGAAAGTCCGGCGATGTTCTGCTTGCCCATCAACGCCAATGTCCGTGTAACTTCTTCCCTGAGGCGTGTCAGAGCGCGGGTCGCGCCCGCCTCCCCCGCTGCGGCAAGGCCGTAGAGATAGGGACGGCCCACGGAACAGGCCTTCGCGCCCAGCGCCAGCGCGATGACCGCATGCTTGCCGCGCCGGATTCCGCCATCGCAGATCACGTCCAGCCGTCCGTCTGCGGCCTCCACGGCGGCGGCGATGCCGTCCACCGGCGCCGGAGCGCTGTCCAGCTGGCGGCCGCCATGATTGGAGATCATCACCGCATCGGCGCCCAACTCTGCCGCACGCGCCACGTCCGCCGCACTCTGCAATCCCTTGATCACGAACGGGCCATCCCAGCGTTCGCGCAGCCATTCAGCGTCCTTCCAGGTCAGCGTGCTGTCGAACTGGGTATGGATATATTGCAGCAGAGACATCGTCTTGCCCGACAGCCCGCCGCCGCCATGCGAGACATTCTCCAACTCGAACCCGCCAAAGCCCGTGGTCAGCGCCCAGTGCGGATGAGCGGCGAAAGACAGCGCAGATTTCAGGGAGAAACGCGGCGGGATGGTCATGCCGGTCTTCAGGTCCCGCTCCCGATTGCCCTGCACGGGCGTATCCACGGTCAGGCAAAGCGCGTCGTATCCTGAAGCCTTCGCGCGCTCCACGAACTCCGCCGTCAGGCCGCGATCCCTGAAAATATAGACCTGAAACATTTTCGGCCCCGGCGTCGCCGCCGCGATGTCTTCCATGCTGGTGGTGGCGAGCGTGGAGACGGAATAGAGCGTGCCTGTGGCGTCCGCCGCCCGGGCCGCGGCCCGTTCGCCTTCGTGATGAAACAGCCGGGTCATTGCGGTGGGCGCAAGGAAGACCGGCCAGTCCAGCTTGCGTCCGAACAATTCGATCCCGGTATCCACCGCCGAGATGTCGTTCAACTGGCTGGGCGTGATCTCGTAATCGTCGAACGCGGCCGTGTTGCGTTTCAACGTCCACTCATCGTCCGCCCCGCCATCGATATAGTTGAACATCGGCGCAGGCAGGCGGCGGCGGGCGGCTTCACGGAAATCGGCGGTGTTATAGAGGCGGTCCAGCTTCATGGGGCGATCATAGGGGATGGGCCGCACGTGGAAAGCCATGCGGCCGGGTCATCTTCTGCCGGGATTGTTGCGGTGCGTCAGAGCCGGGTCCATATAGCGGGAAAGAGAATTTCAGACCTTGAATTGAGGAGCCCGCCATGTCCCAAGAATCCGATCCGATCGTCATTGTCGGCTATGCCCGCACCCCCATGGGCGGCCTGCTGGGCGAGCTTTCGGCCATGAACGCCAATGAGCTGGGCGCCGTCGCCGTGGAAGCGGCGCTGAAAGACGCCGGCGTCTCCGGCGATGACGTGACCTCCATCTATATGGGCAACGTGCTGTCCGCCGGTCAGGGCCAGGCCCCGGCCCGCCAGGCCGGCATCAAGGGCGGTCTGCCCAAGGGCGTCGAGGCGACCACGCTGAACAAGATGTGCGGTTCGGGCATGCAGGCCGCGATCATGGGCCGCAATGCGCTGCTGGCCGGCGAAGGCGAGATCATCGTGGTTGGCGGCATGGAATCCATGACCAACGCCCCGCACCTGATGAATCTGCGCAAGGGCCACAAATACGGTTCCGCCGAGCTGCCGGACCACATGGCGCTGGACGGCCTGACCGACGCCTATGACGGCAAGCCGATGGGCTATCACGCCGACGAAGCCGCCAAGAAATACCAGTTCACGCGCGAGGCGCAGGACGCCTACGCCATCGAGACGCTCAGCCGCGCCCAGCGCGCGACCACCGAAGGCGACTTCAAGCGCGAGATCAGCCCGGTCACCATCGCCGACCGCAAGGGCGAGATCGTGGTAACCGAGGACGAGCTGCCCAAGCGCGCCCGCCCGGACAAGATTCCGTCACTGAAACCGGCCTTCCAGCCGGAAGGCACGATCACTGCGGCCAATGCCAGCGCCATTTCCGACGGCGCGGCGGCCATGGTGCTGATGCGCGCCTCCACGGCCAAAGACAAGGGCCTCAAGCCCATCGCCAAGATTGTCGCCACCGCCGCCCACGCGCACGAGCCGGAATGGTTCACGACCGCGCCGGTCCCGGCGATGGAAAGCGTGCTGAAAAAATCAGGCTGGAAGAAAGACGATGTCGATCTTTGGGAAATCAACGAGGCGTTCGCCGTGGTCCCGATGATCGCGATGAAGGAAATGGGCCTTTCCCACGACAAGGTGAACGTCAATGGCGGCGCCTGCGCGCTGGGCCATCCCATCGGCGCGTCCGGGGCGCGCATCATGGCCACGCTTCTGGCGGCGCTGGAAAACCGCAATGCAAAGCGCGGCGTCGCCTCGCTTTGCATTGGCGGCGGCGAAGCCACGGCGGTGGCTCTTGAAATGCTCGACTAAGCTCCTGATTTATACATGTGTCTTACCCTTGGCGGCGGATTGGGCTACAATCAGCCGCGGGGGGGCGAACACCAATTCGGGAGCCTCAATATGCGTAACCAAATCGCAATTGCCGCCTCTTCGATCCTGGCGCTGGCTGCGACGCCCGCCATGGCGGGAGGCGACTGGGAAAACACTCTGAACGCACAGATTCAGGGTCCGCTGACCATCGGCACGGTTTCACTGACCGCGGAGATGGAAGAAACCGCCCAGAATGTCGGACCTGACGATGTTCAGGACCTTCTGGCCGATCTGCGCAGTGACGCCGAGCAGTCGCTCGGCAAGGCCGGGCTTCTTGGCTCCGGCCCCTCCGCGGTGACGGTGAACCTGTATCTGGCCGATGCGGAGCCGAACCGTCCGACCCACTGGCAGCTGTCCGGCAAGGGCGTCTTCGGCGACTCCGACGACCCGCGCGCGCGTGTCTCGCAGTCAAACTCGCTCAGCCTTCAGAGCATTGCGCTCGGCGGCGTGGAAGTCACCGCCGAGTTCGTCGACCAGACCGGCGCGAGCCTTGGAACCGTGACCTATGATTACGAGGAAAACACCCTCGAGGACGTCAAGGGTTACGCCACCTGGACAACGGCCAATCGCGGCATCGAGCGCTTCGCGCGCAAGCTGCCGGGCAAGCTGACGCCGACCTCTTAAGGGACTTCGATCCATTTGTGCGTCTGAAGGCTCAGACGCCATTTCGGATGGTCCAGACAATAGCGATAGGCCGCGGCGGCGTTCTCTTGCCGCTGCGGCCCATCCATTGGCTGTAGCGAAAAGCGGCCAAACTCCAGCGATTCAAACGCAGACGGCTCAAGCCCGTCTTGCGGAAAGACCAGTTTCAGCTCGTCTCCGTGAAGCTGTTTCAGGGGCGCCCCGGCTTTCGGGCTGATGCATAGCCAGTCGATGCCGTCCGGCGCCTGCAGCGTGCCGTTGCTCTCCACCGCAATTTCGAACCCTTCATCGTGCAGCGCCGCCACCAGAGGGGCGTCCAGCTGAAGAATCGGCTCGCCCCCTGTACAAACGACCAGCGGATCGCCGCCCGCCGGCCAGAAGGATTTGACGTGGCGCGCCAGCGCCCCCGGCCCTTCAAACTGGCCGCCGCCGGGACCGTCC
This sequence comes from Euryhalocaulis sp., assembly GCF_013911995.1. Classification (NCBI taxonomy): domain Bacteria; kingdom Pseudomonadati; phylum Pseudomonadota; class Alphaproteobacteria; order Maricaulales; family Maricaulaceae; genus Euryhalocaulis; species Euryhalocaulis sp. Next base: position 45,003 of record NZ_JACESD010000005.1, on the reverse strand, counting down.
ACGCCGACAAATTCGGTATCGCAGAACTGGCAGATGGCTTTCTCGCGGTCCTGCTCCCGCCCGGTCCACAGATTGCAGCCCGCAAAGCGCAGGAAAACGGCCGGGCGGCCCGCCTGCGCGCCTTCGCCCTGCACTGTCAGGAACGTCTCTTTGACCGAATAGATTTTCACGCCGCGCTCCGCCATTCGCGCCAGCCCTTTTCGCGCAGATCGCAGGCCGGGCAATCGCCGCAGCCCGCGCCCCAGTCATGGGGGGTGCGGTCGCCGCGGTAACAGGTATGGGTTTCCGTCACGATCAGACCGGTCAGCGCCGCCCCGCCCAGTTCGTCGGCCAGCGCCCAGGTCTGAGCCTTGGTCAGATCCATCAGCGGCGTCCTGATCGGCACTAGCCGGCCCATGCCGCGCTCCAGCGCGGTTTCCATGGCGTCCATCGTGTCGCGGCGGCAATCGGGATAGCCGGAATAATCCGTCTGGCACATGCCCCCGACCAGATCGTCTATATCGCGCACCGCCGCGCGCGCCGCCGCCGATGTCAGGAAGGCCAGATTACGGCCCGGGACAAAGGTGGAGGGCAACTGGCCCTCGGGCGCGGCAATCTCCTGATCGGCCGTCAGCGCGCTTTCGGCCAGCCGGCCGAACCCGGTCAGGTCGGCGACCAGATCCTCGCCCATCTTCGCGCCCCATTGCGGAAACCGGGAGGGAAATTCCCGAAGGACATTCGCGCGGCATTCCATTTCCACCGCATGGCGCTGGCCGTAATCAAAGCCGATGGTTTCCACCCTGTCATAGCGCGCGAGCGCCCAAGCGAGACAGACCGTGGAGTCCTGCCCCCCGGAAAACAACACCAGCGCGGATTGAAATTGTGCGGTCATCTATGCCCTAAATCGGTATTCTTTCGCCGCCTGTATAGCCCCCGACGGGAGTATTCGCATGAGCGAGCACCGCCTGATTTACAGCACCTGGCCCGACGCCGAAGCCGCGGAGGCCGCCGCGCGGACCGTAATCGCGGAGAAGCTGGCCGGGTGCGCCAATATCCTGCCCGGCGCCGTGTCGGTCTTTCAATGGGAGGGCAAGACCATGCGCGACCCCGAATGCATCATGCTGTTCAAGACCACGGCGGGAAGCGCGGAAACCCTGATCCGCCGGCTGGCCGGCCTTCACCCGTATGACGTTCCGGCGCTCAGCGCGATCCCGCTGGACGAGGCCGCCTCCCACGCGCCCTATCTGGCCTGGCTGGACGAAAGCTGCGGGGCGTGAAGCTTTCGTGAAATCTGCCGCGCCGGCGGCCCTCATTAAGATGCGTGAAACACCGTTCCCACAGAAGAACGCGGTAGATTTTCCTGCGCCTTTACCGGGTCCTTTGAATGGAACGCACTGTTGAATCCCTGATCGTTGACGCGCCCGCACTCCCGCCGGAAACCACCGGGGACGCGGCCTATGAGATATTCTCAAGCGACGAAAACCTGTTTGTTTGCGCCGTTGTCGATCAGGGCCGGCCCGTCGGCCTGCTGAACCGCGACCGCTTCTATCAGCAGATGGCCGACCGTTTCGGCCGGGCGCTGTATTCCCAGCGCCCTGTAACCTTCCTGATGCAGGACGATCCGCTGATCGTGCCGCATGACACGCCGGTCGCGCGGCTGAACACGCATATTCTGGAATCCCGGCCGGCCGCGCTTCTGGACGGCTTCATCATCGCGGACGGGGATGGCAGGTTTCTGGGCGCGGGCACGACATTCGCCCTGTTTTCCGCCGCCGTGGAAGAGACTGAAAGCCGCTCCGCCATGCTGGAACGGATGACGGTGGATCTGGAAACCGCCAGGCAGGAGGCGCTGGAGCACGCGCGCGTCAAAGGCGAATTCCTGGCCACGATGAGCCATGAAATCCGCACGCCGCTCAACGGCGTTCTGGGCCTGTCCAACGTGCTCATCCGGGCCGGGCTTAATCCCGACCAGGAAAAGCTTGCCCGGACCATTCACGAATCCGGCGAGACGCTCTTGTCCCTGCTGAACGATATTCTCGACATGTCGAAAATGGACGCGGGACAGGCCGAGCTCAATCGCGAGCATTTCGAAATCGAGTCGCTGGCCGAGCATACGCGGACCTTCTGGGATGCGCGGGCGCGCGAGGCCGGGTTGAGCTACGCCGTCGAATGCAAGTGCGAGATCAGCCGCATTGATGCCGACCAGGGCCGCATACGGCAGATCATCTCCAATCTCGTCGGCAACGCCCTGAAATTCACGCCTGAAGGCGGGGTGACCGTTCGCATCCTTTCCGAAGACAGCTCCGCGCCGGGGTGCGGACGGCTGCGCGTGGAGGTCGCCGATACCGGCATCGGCGTTCCCGCCGCCGCGCGGGAGCGTATTTTCGAAGCGTTCTCACAGGCCGAATCCTCACATACGCGCCGGTTTGGCGGCACCGGTCTGGGCCTGACCATCTGTAAGCGGCTGGTCGACATGATGGGCGGGGAGATCGGCTTCCGGAATCGCGATAGCGGCGGCTCGACGTTCTGGTTCGACCTTCCAGTGGAAACCCCCGCGGGGGATCAGCGGCACGAGGCGGCGTAAACTTCGTTTCACGGCCAGCCCGGTCTGCGTCTAGAATTGGCGCGCCGCCGTCCGAAACGGGATTTGTCATGCCTGAATTTCTGATGCTGACCCAGACGCCCCTTTGGGAGGCGGCGCTGCGTCTGGTTCTGGCCGCCCTTCTGGCTTTCTCCGTCGGCTTTGAGCGCTATGTGAAGGACAAGCCGCTGGACGTGCGCCCTTTCATGATGGTGTCCGTGGGCGCTTGCCTGGCGGTGATCGCCACGATGGAACTGGCGGCCACGGTCAATACCGAGCTGCCGGTCTCCGTCGATCCGGCCAAGGTCTTCAACGGCATTATCACCGGAATCGGCTTCCTGGGCGCCGGCGCGATGTTCCGCGCCGACGGCGCGGTGAACGGGGCGGCGACGGCGGCCAGCGTCTGGGTCATGGGCGCGGTCGGGATCTGCTGCGGCATGGGGCTTTACGGCCTTGCCCTACTGGGCGCGCTCTCGGCGCTGGGCGTGCTGCTCCTGCTGGGGCCGCTGGCCGCGCAGACAAAGGATGGCATGGACGAGGTCGAGGACTCAGTGGCCCGGCAGCGCAACAACCATCACGATGAAGAGTCCTGATTTGTCTGCACTCGCCCCATGAGCCGCCCCGCGTCTGAAACCCCGCCTGTCGAAGACATTCACTGGGCCTGCGCCGCCGTGCTCGGCGCGCCGCTGGCGCCGCCGCGGTTGGCCGCGCGGCTGTCCGGCGCCGCGCCCGATGAAATCCTGAAGGCGCTGGCCGCCGAGCGCGTATTCAAGCGCCGCGTTTATGACGCTATTCAGGACAACGCCACCCTTCCCCATGACGCCCTGCCCGCAATTACGCTGGGCCGCGCCCGGTCATGGCTGACGGACGAAACGGCGCGCCCGGCGAGCGGGGCGGAAACCCTGCTTGCGGCGCTGGAGCGGGATGGCTTCCGCGACGGTCTTGAAGCGGCGGGGCTGGACGGTGAATCCCTGGCGGAGGGACTGCAGCGAAGGCTGGCGCATCCGGATTCGGAAATTCGCGGCGCGCTGGAAGTCGGGATCGCCGGCGAGTGCAGGGGCTGGGCGCTGCGCCCCGGCGGCGGAACGATTGCGCTGGACATCCTGATTGATGACGAAACGCTGGCGCGCACGGAAACCGGAATCTGGCGGCCCGATATCGCCGCCGCGCCGGAGGGCGGCGGCGCCTGCGGTTTTCATGTGTTTTTCGATATTCCGGCCCGGCTGCTTCAGCAGGAACGATTGAGTTTGCGGGTCGTGGAAACCGGAACCGGCCGCCAGATCGGACCGGTTCATCATCTGACCGGCGCGGGCGGGCTGACGCCGGAGCGCATGGCCGGCGGCGCGGCGCGCATAGCGCCGCCGCTTCACGCCGCCCTGCTGCGCGGCCTGCCACTGACTGGCCCGCCTGACAGGACGGAAGCGAGCCGCGTCAGCATCATCCCCTGCGGCCCGGACGATTCCCTGGAAGCCGCATTGGAAAACGAAAGCGAAGCGGAAGTTCTGCCTCCGGGCGCGCGGTTGGCGGACGCCCGGAACGAGACCGTGATCCTGCAGGCGCCGGGCGTGAGATGGCGGCCGGGGGCGCTGCAATGGCTGTCCCGGGCGGTGCAGGCGAGCGGCCGCGCCGTGTTCTGCGACGGGCAGACCACCGACAAGACTGGAGAAGCGTCTCCCCTCTGGAAGCCGGGTTTCGATTATGACCTGCTCCTCCAGGGCGCTCTTCCCGGCGCGGCCATCGCGCTGGCGCGGCGTGACGCCCGGACAATCGCGGAGGAAGCCCCGGCGCCAGATGCGCGAATGATGGAGACCTGCCTCCGGCTCTGGGAGATGCGCGGGGATGCGGCGTTCCTGCATCTTCCCCTCATTCTGAGTCTTGCGCCTCAAAGCGCAGAGCAGCCGCCGCCGGACGCCCGTCAGGCCGTTAAGGCCCATCTGGCGCGGCGCGGCCTGTTGGCGGAATCCACGCCTGCGCTGGACGCTTTTACCGGCGCGGCCCTGCCCGGCCGGCTGGCCGTTCACTGGCGCCGCCGGGAACCCGAACCGATCCGCGTCATCATTCCCACGCGCGACAAGGCGGACGATCTGAAAACCTGTATCGACAGCCTTCGCGGAACGGCGGCGCAGCCCGAGGCGCTGTATATCACCGTGATCGACAATGGCAGCGCGGAGGACGCCACCGCCGCCTATCTGGCCACGCTGGAAGGATATGACCGGGTTAGGGTCCTGCGCGATCCGCGTCCTTTCAACTGGGCGGCGCTGAACAATGCGGGCGCAGCGGACGCCGCCGAGCCGATTCTGGTCTTCGCCAATAATGATATCGAAAGCCTGACGCCCGCCTGGGACGCCATTGTGCGGGGGCAGATGCAAAGACCGGAGATCGGGGTTCTGGGGGCGCGCCTGCTTTATCCCGACAACCGGCTACAGCACGCCGGGATTATCCGCGGACCCGGCGGAGGCACGGTTCACGATTGCGAGGGCGATCCGGTGAACCTCGCCGCGCCGCGCAGCGACCTCGCCCGGCTGGATCATGCCTGCCTTGGCGTCACCGGCGCATTCCTGTGTTGCCGGGCGCAGGATTTCAGGACGCTGGACGGATTCGATGAAGGGTTCGCGGTCGCGTACAACGATCTGGATTTCTGCCTGCGCATGAAACAACGGGGGCTGAAATCGCTCTATGCGCCGGCGCTGACGCTGCGCCATGCAGGATCGGGCACGCGCGGACCGGACGCCGCCAGCCCGGAGGCGCTGTTGCGCGGCGCCGATGAGTTTTCACGGTTCCAGTCCCGCCACGGCGAAGCCGCCATGACCGATCCGCTCGCCAATCCCAATTTCACGGGCCTGCCGCCGCGAACGCTCGTCTCGCCAATTTCGGAAACGGATGCGGACCAGCTTATCCGGCGGCCACGCGCGTAAAATTCTGCGCCGAGAGCCGGTCGCAATCCTCGGCCACCATGGTCTCGATCAGCAATTCGAAACTGGTCTTGGCGCGCCAGCCCAGAACCTCGTACGCCTTCGTAGGATCGCCGCAGAGGCTCAGGGAATCCAGCGGGCGGTATAGCGCCGGGTCGACGCGGACCAGGGTCTTCCCCGTTTTCCGGTCAATGCCGATCTCGGTCTCGTCCTCGCCTTCCCAGACGATGTCGAAGCCCAGCAGGGAGCCCGCCAGGGAACAAAGCTGGCGCACGGTGTGCGTGCGGCCCGTGGCAATGACGAAATCATCGCCCTGCGGCTGCTGCAGAATACGCCACATGGCGTCGGCGTAATCGCCGGCGTATCCCCAGTCGCGCCGGGCGTCCAGATTGCCGAGCGTGAATGCGCCGCAAGCGCCATAGGCAACCTGAACCAGGCTGTGCACGACCTTCCGCGTCACGAACTGGACCGGCCGCAACGGCGATTCATGATTGAACATGATGCCCGACGAACAGTGCAGATCGAACGATTCCCGGTAATTGACGGTCGTCCAGTGCGCCGAGGCCTTGGAGACCGCATAGGGACTCAATGGATGCAGCGCCGTGTCCTCGCGCTGCGGCGTCATGCGGGCGTTTCCGAACATTTCCGATGACGAGGCCTGGAAGAACCGGGTTTCCGGCGCGAAAGCGCGTATGTCTTCCAGGAATCGATTGACCGCGATGGCGTTCACATGGGCGTAGGCCACCGGATGGTTCCAGGACTCCGCGACCGAACTCAGCGCCGCCAGATTATAGATTTCGTCAGGCCGGTATTGCGTAAGCGCGGTGCGTATCTGGTCCGGATCGGTGATGTCCAAGCGGATTTTATCGATGTCGAGATCGATGCCCAGCGTTCTCAGGCTGGCGCAGTGAAAATCCGAAACATGCTGGTCCGCGCCAATTACCCGGTAGCCCTTCTCCAGAAGAAGACGGGAGAGATAGGCGCCGTCCTGGCCCATCACGCCGGTAATCAAGGCGATCGGCTTCATTCGATTATCACTGCTGCCATGGGAAAAGCGCGTTCAATCACCACACATTAACCAGTGTATTCCGGGCGTCTAGAACGCCAGCGCTTCAGACAGCTGTCTTGCGAACCGGTCCTGACTGTAAATCGACCCGATCAAGACGCTTCCACGTTCCGCACGCGCCAGCGCCGCGCCGTAATCTCCATGCACGGCGCGCATCTGTTCAACTGCTGCGTCGGGATCGGGTTCCGCCCAATCTCCCAGCGATTCCGTCTGGTCCATCTTTTCATAGGGAACGGGCGTGAGGCTGGCCGCGACCGGATATCCCGTTTCCTCCGTGCAGAAATCGCGCGGCCCGGAAAAATCGGTGGAGACCACGGGAATGCCGAGCGCCAGAGAATGCGCCAGCCCGTAACCGAATCCTTCGCCGCGATGCAGCGAGAGAAAACAGTCCGCCCCCGCAATCATGGCCCAGTATTCCTCCGCCGGGAGGTCTCCCAATACGATTTCAACACGGTCGTCGCGGGCCGCCAGATTCTGGATCAGCGGCCAGTCCTCGCCCGCGCCCCAGTGATCCTCGTCAATACTGCGGATTTTCAGAACCAGCCGCACGTCCCTGTTTCCGGGAAAGGCCTTCTGGAACGCCTGAATGGAGCCGAGCGGATTCTTGCGCGCCAGGCCCGAATGGACATCGGCGATGGAAAGAAACGTGGTCGGCCCGGACCGTCCGGCGCGCGCCAGCCCTTGCGGAAGATCGATCGGCAGGCCGATGGTCACCACATCCGCGTCATCGCCCAGCGAGGCCCGCACCGTGTCCTCGACAAACCGCGTGGCGGTCACCACCCGGCTGACGCGGGACAGCGCCTGCGCGTGCATTTCCGGCAGTCGCGTTGTCTCCCAGAACGGGAAAGCCACGGTATTACGCCGGGTCAGGTCGGTATATTGCGCCGCATACATATCCAGAATGCGTTGCGCATTGGCGCAAAACAGGATGGTGCCGGTTTCAGGCTTCAGCCGCGAGGTGCGGCGTATGAACCCCGCCACGGGCCGGCTCAGGGCCTTGCGGCCGAAACCATTCAGCGCCGTCGCCGCGCTGCGCGCCACGTCGCCCAGTGAACGCTCGGTCTCTCCGATAACGGCCACGCCCGGTCCGGGCGCGGGAGCGAGGTTTTCGCCATCCCGGATCGCCAGAAGAACAGCGCGCAAGTCTCGGGCGTCCTCCTGACCCGCGCGTTCAAGAACGAAATCCACCCATGCCGGCTCGATCAGACGCCGCGCCCCGGCGGCGCCCGCATCGGAAATCGCGGCCAGCAGGCGCTCTGCCAGCTCGCTCCGGCTTAGGGAGCGCGCGTGAGACTCCCCCGCGTTGTCCAGCCGGTGCGCCGCCCAGCGGTTTATCTGCAGGCCATGGAGCGAATAGGCGGGTTCGGTCAGGCTGGCGCAATCCACGTCCAGACCCAGACGCAACCACCGCCAGCCGCCGGGCAGGATGCGATTGGCCAGAGCCGCGGTCCGCCGCCAGCGTTCGGAAGTCTTGAGTTGATCATACAGTCCCGAGCGGCGGTCTTTCCAGAATTCCAGAAAGAACAGCAAGGGGGCCTGAAAACCGGAAATCGTCTCCAGCTGGGCCAGCGCCTGAACATAATCATCTTCAACGATCAGGTCTGGCGACAGCCGCCGCAGCGTCCGGTAGATCGCCAGATGATCCTCGAACGGCCAGTTGTCGGCATTGACCGGGTTAGAGGCCGGCAGCTTGGCGGCGAACATGTAGCGGCTCAGGAAACAGCACCCGGCAGATGCGGGCACGCTGTCCGGCGGCGCGCTGGCCGATAGCCTTTTTTGCGCGGCTTCCAACGCATCCTGTGAAATCGCCCCATCAAGCGCGGGCTTGAACTCCAGCCGCTTTTCGCCGGCCTGTACAGTGACCCTGTCCTGCGCCGTCAGCGCACGCGGCAGGCGCACGCAGCGCATGGAAAAGCCGGGGCGAACAGGCTCGGCGTCCATGACCGGATCGTCATTGACATGGATCCGGATGCTGCAATCGGGATCGCCTTTCCGGACAATGCCGATCAGGACGATTTCATCGCTGGCATATTCAAGGGGGTTCAACACCCGGACAACCGCCGCGCCGCCATCGGTCCGGGCCGAAGCGGAAACCGCCGCATGATGTTCAAGCGCGGAGAACGCCCCGTCGATAACATTCAGGAAAGACGCCAGACGCTCGCCCTGCGGCTGAAAGTGCCCGGAGAACAGCGCCGCGCCTTCCGCCAGCGCCCGGACCGGAATGCGCTCCAGGCCGCCCTCGAACTGATAGATCAGGTTCCCCAGCAAGGTGACCGGATCGCGGCCCGCGTCGCTCAACAGCTCCCGCGCCCATTCCAGTTCCGGCTTGTAGGGATGACGCCCGGCCAGAAGCTGATAGAGCCGCGCCAGGAACGCATCCGTCGAAGCCGGCGGACCGGGACGGTCAGGGTGCTCATTCAAACCGGCCATAAATGCTCCCCGAACGCCGCCTTTTTACAATCCAGCTTTGCCGGCCAAATGAACAATCCAAGATGACAGCGGTTTGAACCGTGCCCAAAGACCGCGTCAAGATACAGACCAAACTGCGCTTACCCGTGTAACGTAAAACGGCGCTTCGATGCGGGCCTCAAAACCCTGCTGTTCAGCCTCGCGGCTTGAAGGCCGGGGATAAACTTGGCACAGCGGCGCGGTTGGGCGGCTTTGAAGATTGGAAAAGGGGAACACGGGTGAAGGGAATCATACTGGCGGGGGGCAGCGGCACGCGGCTTTATCCTTTGACCATTCCGGTGTCGAAACAGGTCCTGCCTGTCTACGACAAGCCTATGATCTATTATCCGCTCTGCACGCTGATGCTGGCCGGAATCCGCGAAATTCTGGTGATTTCCACCCCGCGCGACGTGGAAACCTTTGAAAATCTGCTGGGCGACGGCTCGCAGTGGGGCGTGCGCATAGAATACGCCACCCAGCCCAAGCCGGAAGGACTCGCACAGGCCCTGATCATCGGCGAGGAATTCACCAATGGCGATCCGTCCTGTCTGGTTCTGGGCGATAATCTTTTCTACGGCGCAGGGATGACCGCGCTGCTGAAGCGCGCGGGGGAGCTGACATCGGGCGCGACCGTGTTTGGCTATCGCGTCGAAAAGCCGTCCCGCTACGGCGTTGCGACGGTCGACGACGCCGGCCGGGTCACCTCCATTGTCGAAAAGCCCAAGGACCCGCCCTCCAATCTCGCTGTCACGGGCCTTTATTTCTATGACGGCAAGGCTGCGGAAATGGCGCGGTCCCTGAAGCCCTCGCCGCGGGGCGAGCTGGAAATTACCGATCTGAACCGGCTCTATCTGGAGAAGGGCCAGCTTTCCATGGAAACCATGGGGCGCGGCTATGCGTGGTTCGACATGGGCACGCACGACTCGCTGGCCGATGCGACCAATTTCATCCGCACGATCGAAACCCGGCAGGGCCTGAAGGTCGCCTGCCCGGAGGAGATCGCCTTCCATAATGACTGGATTTCCGACGACCAGCTTACGCGTCAGATCGATGCGCTGGGCCGCAACAAATATGCGGGCTATCTCTCCCGCCTGCTTTCCGGCTAGCGGGCGGGATTCTTTCCGCGCTTCTCGTTCGCCATCAGGTGCAGGACATAGCCCATCGCCCGGTAGAGCCGGTCGATATCGCTCTCGCCGGATTCATCGGCCGGGGGCTCCAGCCCGAACAGCGCGTCATGGTCCACGTCCGGCGCGAAACGCCGGCGCAGGGTTTCATTGCTCTCCCGGAACGAATCCATGACGGCTTTCGCCAGCGGAAACGGCATCCGGCCTGAAACGAACGCCTCTTCCGGCAGGCGGTCTTCCAGATAACGATAGACGACATTGTCGTGCGGCCCTTCGAACAGGAAGGGCGCGCGCTGGAACACCTCCATCAGGGCCGGGTCGAAACCCGGATTGATGCGGCCCGGGCGCGCCAGCCCGTCCCCGTCAATGCCCGCGCGGGCGCAGAAATCGGTCAGCAAATCGCCGCCCGTCAGCGTCTTCTCGTTCAGCCAGACCATTTCATAGGCCTCTTCCGGGATCGCCGATTGCGTCCAGGCCGACCAGATCCCTTTATAGTCGGGCGTGGTCCGGCTCAGGCATTGCTCCACCCATTCCTCCAGCGTCAGGCCCGCCTTGACCTGCCACTGCTTCCACGCGGCGTAGATCCACGCATCCTGACGGCGCACATAGTGCAGGACTTTCAGATCGAACCTGTCCGCCATTCCCTCGAACAGGTCCGCCCGCTCCCGCCGCCCCAGTGTTTCGGCGGAAATGACCGCAATTTTCACGCGCCGATCCTGCGAGGCCTTTTCCAGGGCTTCGCGGATGCCTGCGCCGGCCGATACAGGGTCCTTGGCCTTGTCCTCCAGCCAGAAATTGGGCGGACGGCGGATTTCAGCCTCGTTCGAAAATTCGAAATCCTTGCCGGCCGTGGCCACGCCGCGCTCCAGAAGCGCCGCCTGATTGTCGATCAGGAAGCGTTGAATGCTGGAGCTGCCGGCCTTGCTGTGGCCGATATGAAGAACAACGCGCATATTTTCTCTTCTGGTTTACCGGCCGCGCCAGGCGTGATGAGCGGCGTAGTGCTCGAAGGTTCTGTTCAGTCCGTCGCGAAACGCGACGCGGGGCCGCCAGCCCAGCCGCGCCCGGGCGCGGCTGATGTCCAGAATCACGTCCCGCACCTCCTGCGCCCCCGCTTCCTGATGGTCGATCTCCGGCTCTGTCCCGCTCCACTGGCGGAAAGCCTGAAGAATATCCTGCACGGAATGGCCCCGGCCGCTGCCGATATTCAGGGTCAGACCGGACGTATCGGGCGCGGCGATCAGCGCCTTTACCGCCTCGATCACATCGTCTGCATAGACATAGTCGCGCTTGGCCCGGCCCTCACCGAACAGCTTGAAGGCGCGGTCCTCGAACACCGCCTCCAGCAGCGCCGGGATCACGCCCTGGCCGCGTTTCACCGGCTGGTCGGGGCCGTAAATATTTCCCACGCGCAGGATCGAATAATCCATGCCCTTCGCCGCGTGAAACATGCTGAGATAGCGCTCCAGCGTCAGTTTCGAGGCGCCATACGGGCTGATCGGACGGGCCGGCGCGTCTTCCTGGATCGGCAGACGGTCGGCATTGCCGTACACCGTGCCCCCGGATGAGAAGAAGATGAGCTTGGCCTGCGACCGCTCGGCCATGCGCTCGAAAAACGTGATGTGCGGCAGCAGGTTGTTCTCGACATCCTCCGCCACCGCCCCTTCCGCATTGCGCGGGGGCGTGGCGTTGATCAGGTCGATGATGATGTCGGCCTTGCGGCAGATATTGACCATGCGGTCGGTTTCATTGAAGTCGGCGGAAATCAGGTCGCCGCACGGGCAGATTTGCGCAAAACGGGCGGCGTCCAGATTGCGGCTGACCAGCGTGAGATGCGCGCCCGCCTCCCCGGCGAGGCCCTGGCTCAGCTGGCGGCCGATATAGCCGTTCGCCCCCAAGATGATAATTCGCTTCATGCCAGCCCTGTTTGTGTGCCCGCGATGCACTCTACCTGCGGATAGAACATCATCCAGCCGCTTGGTCACCCCTTGGCGGACGCGCGGCTTGTTAGCGCCCCGGCCCAGCCCGCCGCGTGCGCCGCAAGTTCTTTCAGTCCGGCCTGCCGGTAGGCCCGCTGTAGAAGAGCGATATGGTTCGCCGCATAGGGCGCCAGCTCGGCCAGCCGCACGGCGTGGCGCAGCGCCTCGCCCGTCATGCCGGCCTGATGCGCAGCCTGACAGGCCATGTGGCGGTAGCGCGGCGCGGCCGGGGCCAGCGCAATAGCGGCCTCCGCATATTTCACCGCCGCCGCCGGATGACCGCGGCGCATTTCGCAGACCCCGGCCAGATAGGACGATACCGGATTGGCGGGGTCGAGGCGGTGAAATATCTCCGCCTCCGCCGATGCGCTTTCCGGGTTCCCTGCGGCCAGGTGGATCTGGGTCAGGCGTTCATGCGCGTCCGGATTGCCGGGCGCCAGATCGATAAAGGCCCGCATTTGCTCCGCCGCGGATGCATAATCGCCCGCCTTGTGCGCGGCGGCGGCGCGCAGGGATGCGGCCACGGCGGCGCGGGCGGCGTCATCATGGCGCGTCGCACGGGTGAAGGCATAGACATCGCCATGGATCAGGTCGGCGCGCGGATGCAGGCCCGCCGCGGCGAAATCTTCCGCCGCTTTGATCGCGCCCTCAGCGCCCAGAATTTGCGGATGGATTTCCGCCACCACCGCCTCTGCCGGCCCCAGAGCGTCACAGGCCGCCAGCGCCGCCTCGCCGCCTTCGATGTCCATCAGGATGACATTGGCGCGGCTATCGGTCAGCGCGTCGGCAAGGGAGACGGTCTGGACCTCGATCATCCCGCGTCCGGCCTCGACATTTTCATGCAATGACCCGGCGAGGAAATTCTCGTTCGCGCGATACTGAACGCTGTCTCCGCCCTGCGCGGTGACCGCGGCCTGTATCAGGCGCACCGGCATTGCATTCAGTCGGAAATTGCGCGCCGCCGCGTCTGCGGTCTGCGGATTGGCTTCATAGCTGACGACATTGTCCGGCCCCAGGATGCGGGCCGCGTGCAGGGCGACCACGCCGAAACCGCCGCCAATCTCCAGCAGGCGGTCGCCCGGCTTCAACAGCGCGCGCAGCACGGCGATCTCGGCGCGCTCATAGGCGTCATTGGCCAATGCCAGCGCGATGGTCTCGTCAATCAGGCCCGGATCGTCCGCCAGATCGAATCCCCCGCAGCCGAGCCGCCAGGGCCTGCGGGGCGGATCGTATGGCGGGGCGGTCACTTGCGGCTCAGGAGTCCGGCTCATGCTTGACGCCGAGCCGCTCTTCCAGCGCCGCGATCCGGTCCCGCAATTCCTTCTCGCGCCGGCGTGTCTGTTTGAGGTGAACCGCAAACAGTTTGGCGAGCGTTTCGGCCGGCAGCGCGCCGGTAAAGTCCACGCCGCGGTCCGGGTCGGCTGGCGCATCGTCCAGCGCCAGAGCAGACTTGTCGCCGTCGAAATAGGCGTCGACCACCCTCTGGTTGGAGTCGGCGTAGAGCGTCCGGTACTGCTCGGCCAGTTCGGCGCTCATGCGGTATTTTGGCGCCCATTCCCCGGCCGCCGCCACACCGGCCAGCCACTTGTCCAGCCCGAAATCGCCAAACATGTTGGCCAGCCGCTTGAATTCCAGCAAGTCGGCGGGAAGGCTTTCATTGACGCGGCCTTCGCCATTTTCCAGCTCGCCCGCTTCCAGAATGTCGGGCCGGTCCAGCGCCTCGAAAAAGCTTTTCTGTACGGTCTGGTCGCGCGCCGCCCTGTCATAACCGATGGCGCGGATGTTCTCGCGTCCGAAGCTCTCCGCCCAGGCGCCCAGCACCTTTTCCCAGTCCAGTCGCTCGCTGTAGTTCGGCGCGCGGACCGGCTCCCGGCGATTCATGGCCTTCACGTCCTGATTATAGCCGGACTCGGTCAGGTAATCCTGACGGCGCAGATAGATGATAATCTTGCAGGGAAGCCCTATGCGGTCGGCGATCTGGGCCTTTGCGCGTTCGGCCAGCCCCATGGAGAGATATTCGGAGGACAGAACGATCGTGCCGAACTGCGGCTGCGACAGCGCGTGTTCGATATCCTTCCAGACGTCCTGCTCGTCGATCCGGCGAATGCCCTGCACGTCCGCCGCCTTTGCGCGGGCGTCATCGGGCAGCGTATCGACGGCGACGCGGTGCGCGTAGATCTTGCGGGACGGCGTCCAGAAACCTTTTTCCAGAAGGTCGCCGCGATGTTCCTCCATCAGGCGCTGAAGATATGACGTGGCCGTCTTCGGCAGGCCGATATGCAGATAAAGAGTCTTGTCCGGTTGTCCTGACGCCACGTCTGTGCCCTCTAGAAGCCGGCTGCGCGGCGGTCGGTTCTGTCAACCGTGCGCCAGTGATGCCCTGTCGCCTCACAGACGACCGGGAGCATCCGTTCGATCGCATGGAGCATGGTGCCGTCATAGGGCAGCGGCTCCGCCGGGAAATCGGTCCAGTCGAATTTTTCATCCAGCATGGGCTTCAAGGCCGCCGTTCGCGCCCAGAACATGTTGCCCAGCGGAAATTCTATGACGTCGGGCAGGGCGTCCGCCGCCAGACCGATCCGCTCGGCGAACCGCGCCGCTTCCTCGCGGTTTTCCGTCCAGCCAATGATGTGCGGGTCTTCCGGGAAGACCAGACCCAGCGTCTGATCCTCCGCGAAAGCGGTCAGGATGGTGTTCAGCGCCGCGCGTCCGCCGAGCAGCCGGTCGATCATGTAATCGCGCCACACATCGCCCTGGTCCGATTGCAGGTCGGCGCTCTTCTTGCCGTGAATATGGCCAACGACATCATACTCGCTCCACTTGCCCGGCCAGGCCGCCAGGAAGGGCCCGATATCGCGGCCGCGATTGGGTACGTTCTTTATCTCCACCTTGCCGTTCCGGTAAGCGGAGAACACGGTTTTCAACCGCTTCGCCTTGTCCTTGCCCGTGGTGGTGATGAACAGGTCACAGGACGCGTCCGCCCCCAGAAGCCGGCTCAGCATGTCGGGCGCCAGCTCGTCATAATGAAGATGGATATGCAGGGCGGTTTTCTGCCCCTCCGGCGGCTCGGACTCGTCCAGTTCCAGACCGCTGACGCAGATGCAGTCATGATTCAGGCCGACATCGCCGCTGCGCGCGATCATGGCCAGGGGATTGTCTCCGCGCTTGCCATGGGTCGCGGCATAGAGCCGGTCATTGAAGCCGCGTCGCGATTTCGCCGGGAACACGCCATGGGCGGCCAGCTTGCAGTACAGCTTGACCAGGTCGCTCTGGCGCGGCGCGATCAGGTTGTTGCGCACCTGCAGCCAGGCCGGCGCCCCCTGATCGAAAAAATCCTTCTGGAACAGGCCGGCGTTCAGGATCGCCTCGGCGTCCGCGGCCTGACGCTGAACGCTTTCCCTGGCCCGGCGCGCCGCCGCGCGGATTTCATCGACATAGGACGGGAAGTCCAGAAGCTTCTCGATCTTCTTCTCGTCGAACTCCGGAATCTCGCCGTCGGCCAGGGACTTCAGCGCCGCCGCGGCCGCTTCCTTGTCCTGATACGGCGCGGCCTGGACCGGGAAGCCTTTGCTGGCGAGGTCCGCAACGCCCGTCGCGCCCTCAAAACACACAACCGGGGTCCGGTGCGCCAGCGCGTCCAGAACCACGTTCGGGAACGGGTCGAGGCGCGAAGGCAGGTAGAAGGCGTCCGCCATCGACCATAGCGTGTTCAGCGAGCCCTGCTCGTCCACGAACACGACCTCGTCCTCAAGTCCGGAGCGCTTGACCTCGTCCGCCAGCCAGACCGAATAATTGATGTCGTTTTTGGGCCGGTAATTTCCCCCGACCCACACGAAGCGGAAAGGCCGGTCCGTCAGCTTCTTGAAGTGGCGCGCGGTGGAAATGAACAGGTCCACGCCCTTGCGCGGATGCACCCATCCCGCGCCCATGACGACAAAGGGTTTGTCCGGGTCTTCCGGCGCGGCGGCGGGCGCGTCATCGTCATCGGCGGCTTCGGGCGCCTCGCCCAGTTTCAGCTTGGCATAGAGCTGCTCGCGCGTCAGGTCATCGTCCGAGGCCTCCGTCGTGCCGATCACGCAGCGGCCCTGATGACGGGTGATCAGGCTGTCGGGGACATCGTCGATCAGGAAGCCTTCCAGCTCGTCAATGGCGCTTTCGCGCACCAGATTGGCCGGGAAGATGGTCACGTCCGACAGCAGCACGCTGCGTCCGATCTTGCCGCGCGGCAGGGAATATTCGGAAAATTCGTGGATCAGCGAGACAATTGGGATGCCCGCCTTGGTCAGCGCCGGGGCGACCTTGTTGGTCTCGACCGAATTGAGAATCGCGTAATCCAGTTCCGCCCGGTCGCCGATCGCCTTGATCACGGCCTCAACCGCGCCGGGTTCAGGAATGCGTTTCAGCGTAAATATGCTGAAATCCGCAAAATCGTCGGCCAGGTCGCCCGGACGCCCCAGCCAGGACACGACATTGTGGTCCCGCGACAGTTCGGCCACCAGATTGAGGCCGAGGATCGGCGCGCCGGTCCGGTTGGCGTCATGACACACCACCAGAACTGTCGGCTTGTTGGGGTCCAGCGTGCGGCCGCCCTTGTTGAACAGATATCCCGTCTTGGGCGTCGCGGCGCGCCCTTCAGAGGCGCCGGCCTCGATGAAATGAAGCAGCGGATTGACCTCCGCTTCCACGATGTCGGGATGGTTCGCCAGATAATATTGCGCGTCGAACCGGGCTGACGGCTCATAGCCGCGGCGGAAGCCGTAAGTGCAGAAATGCACGACCGGATCGAGGTCCGGCGTCTCGTGCAGGTAACGCTCGCGGTAATAATCCTCGTCGAAATATTCGCTGTCGCGCAGGCGTTCGCCGATCCGGTCCGCCGCCTTGAAGCTGGGGTAGGCCCAGCGCCGCTCGTGATGCTCCACATAGTGCATGAACGGGCAGCGGAACGCCGTCCAGTCGGGGTAGTAGTCGCCGTAAAACTCGCCATCGAAGTCCGGGCGCGGGCGAAACCGGTTCAGGACGCCGTGCTTCAGATAATGTTCAATCGCGTCCTGGTCATGCGGCGTGCCGTACCGCTTGCGATAGAAATGGAAGTCGAAAAGCCCGCTGCTCCGGATGCGGAAAGCGTCGGCGCGCAGCACTTCCGGTCCGGGATAACGCCCCTCCGCGCGGCCGCTCAGCACATAATGCTGGAACGGATCGACGTCCGCCGCCTGAACATCGGCATAGGTTTCGACATAGAATTGCGCGTCGAACACCGGCGAGGGGCGCAACCCGTCGCGCGCGCCCTCGGTCATGTAGTGACCGATCAGATCGCGGCGTCCGCCCTCTTGCCCGCTGCGGGCGCGGTAATAATCGTAATCGAACAGGCAGGATCGCTCGATCCGGTCGATGATGGCGTCATCAAGCTGGTCTTCGGCCGGCACAATCTGTTCCTTCTTGATGGGTGTTGGCGCGGAGGCGGAATTATCCGGGCTTCACCATGATGGCGGCGTTCTGGCGGGTAATGAACGTGCCGGGATCCTTGAAGTCGCGAACCTCGAAATACCGCCCCCAGACGCGGCGGATATAGTCCTTGGTATGATAGGCGTCGGCGTAGAATTCGGAGAATACGCCCTGCCAGCGCTGGTGGCTTTCAAATACGAAGCCGCCGTCATTCATCAGCCCCTTGGTGACGCGCTCCACCATTTCCTGGCTGCGCACGAAGGCCTCAAGAAACTCTTCGTTGCGGAACGTCACGATCGCCACGCCCCCCGGCTTGAGAACCCGCGCCCATTCCTCCAGCCACTTGATCTGGTGGTCTTCGTCCAGATGGGTGAGGACGGAGATAGCGTACATCAGGTCGACGCTGTCGTCGGGAATATCGACCGGCGGATACTCGGTCCCGATCAGGAAACGGTGCTCCGGCATGTGCTGGCTGAGCCAGGCGATGGCGTCTTCGTGAAGGTCGCAGCCGATCAGCTTGGCCTTGGTGTGGCGCGGCAGCCCGCGCAGCACGCGCCCCACGCCGCAGCCGAAATCAAGGATGCTGTCGAAGTCCGCGATGTCCTTGCCCAGATCCGAAACAGTCTGGGCGATCAGGTCGGCCTGCCGGTCCCCGTTGCGGATATGTTTCTCGACGGACGGCACGTTTGTGAAGGCCTGGATCAGCCAGGCCGGCGGGACCGGACGGTCTAGCGCGTCCCGGGGCGGATTCTGAAAGCTTTCGTCCGCCCGCGGATCCTCCAGCGGGGCCGCGCGCACCGCGCCAGTCGGCAAGACGGTAAATTTCAGCGGCTGGCCCGGCGTCAGGCCCGCTTTTTCAAGCTGAGCGGGGCCAAATTTGACATTGCCATGGGCGGCAAACTCGGTGTCCGGTTTGACCTTCGCAAAGACAAATTCGCCGTTGCCCAGCGGAATGGCCGCAACCGGATCGCCCGGCGCGAAGCCGGCCTCTTTGAGGACGCTTTCAGGAACAGGGACTTCCTTGGGCCGCGCGCTGGAGGAAAATGCGACGGGCTTCAGGTCGGAATCTTTCATTGAACGTACCAGGCTCGCTTTTTCACGCCGGTCGGGAAGGCTGGCGTCATGCCTCCGTTTCCGGCCATTCCATGTCTTAGGCGGTTTCGCGGGGCAAAGGCAAAAACAGTTTCACGCCTATCCTCCCGTGCGCTCGATAGCCGCCTTGTGACCAGCCGTCCACGCACCTAAGGTCCGCGGCGACAAATCAATAACTTCATGTTCGGGGAGAGGGACGATGAAACTCGGCGCCGCCGCCGCGCTCAGCGCGTTTTCGATTATGGGAGCCACCGCCGCCGCTCAGGATGGCGATTCGGACAAGCCGGAATGGGATGTCGCCAATCCCCCGATGGAAACGCGCGAGGTTTCCATCGACGTGACAGAGGGCACATGGATGAGCCTGGATGTCAGTCCGGACGGGCAGACCATCGCTTTCGACCTGCTGGGCGATATCTACACGATGCCGATGTCCGGCGGCGACGCCACGCCGATCTCCAGCGGCCTGCCCTGGGAATACCAGCCGCGCTTTTCCCCTGACGGATCACGCCTAGCCTTCACCAGCGACCGCGGCGGCGGGGACAATATCTGGATCATGAACGCCGACGGCTCCGACCGCCGGCAGGTGACCGAGGAGACATTCCGCCTTCTCAATAATCCCAGCTGGAGTCCCGACGGAAAATTCATCGCCGCGCGCAAGCATTTCACCACTTCGCGTTCGCTGGGGACCGGCGAGATCTGGCTTTATCACGTCACCGGCGGCGGCGGCGTGCAGCTGGTCGAGAAGCCAAGCGAGGAGCACCAGAAAGAGCTGGGCGAGCCGGCCTTCTCCCCCGATGGCCGCTATGTCTATTACTCCCAGAACGTCACCCCGGGCGGGACATTTATCTACGCTCAGGACTCCAATACCGACCTGTTCAATATCAAGCGCTATGACATGGAGACGGGCGAGATCGACACCGCCGTCTCCGGCCATGGCGGCTCTGTGCGTCCCGAACCCTCCCCGGACGGGCGTTATCTGGCTTTTGTCCGGCGGGAGCGCGCCAAATCCAGACTCTATCTGAAGGATTTGCGCTCCGGCGAGACGTTCAAGATTCATGACGCCCTGGATCAGGACATGCAGGAAACCTGGGGCGTACAGGGCATGTACCCGAACATGGACTGGACCCCGGACAGCCAGGCGCTGGTCTTCTGGGCCGGCGGCAAGATCAAGCGGATCGATATCGACAGCCGCGAAGTCACGGAAATTCCCTTCCGCGTTCAGGATTCGCGGCAGGTCATCGACCCGCCGCGGCCGCAGATCGATGTCTTCACCGACACGTTCCAGACGACCATGCCGCGCTTCGCAGCGGTATCGCCGGACGGAAACCGCGTGGTCTTCCAGTCCCTGGGCAAGCTCTACGTCAAGGACATGTCCGGCGGCGGTCCGCGCCGCCTGACCGGCAATGACAGCGACCGGCGCGAGCTTTTCCCCGCCTGGTCGCGGGATGGAAGCCGCATCGTCTTCGCCACATGGGATGACGAAGATCTGGGCGCCATCCGCACCGTTTCGGCTTCGGGCCGGGGCGAGCGACTGGTCACCGGCAATCCGGGCCATTACCGCCGCCCGGCTTTCTCGCCGGATGGAAACACCATCGTCTTCGAGAAGGGCGAAGGCGGCTATTTGACCGCCCCCGAATGGTCGGAAGGCAGCGGCGTCTATCGCGTCCCGGCCGGCGGCGGCGAGATCGAGCGCGTCTCTAAATCCGGCAGCGAGCCGCATTTCGGGGCCCGCGGCGACCGTGTCTTCATGACGGTTTACGAGGATGACAAGCGCCAGCTGATCAGCACGGACCTGAATGGCGAGGCGCGGCGCGTTCACGCCTCCGGCGTCCTGAACGCCGGCTACCGGGTCTCTCCGGCGGGCGATTACGTGATCTTCCGCGAAAACTACGACGCCTATGTCATGCCGCTGGCGCCCGGCCCGCAATCGGCGGACGCCTCCAAGGACGCCAAGGCGTTCCCGGTCACCGAAATAAGCAAGGACGGCGCGTCATGGCCGCACTGGTCCAATGACGGCCAGCGCATCCACTGGTCGCTGGGTCCGGCGCTGTATTCCGCCGATCTGAACGCCATCACCCGCAACGCCCCCGCCGCGGAGGGCGAGAACAACGCCTTCACCCCGCCGGAAAGCGGGGTCTCGCTTTCCATGAGCGTCGATGCGGCCAAGCCTTCGGGCGTGGTCGCCCTGACCGGCGCGCGCATCGTCACCATGACCGATGCGGAGGGCGGCGTGATCGAGGACGGCGTGATCGTGATCAACGGCAACCGCATCGCCGCCGTCGGCGCGTCCGGCGACGTGGAAATTCCCGGCAATGCGGAAACCGTCGATGTGGCGGGCAAAACGATCATCCCCGGCCTGATCGACGCGCACGCCCATGGCGCGCAGGCCGATGACGAGATCATTCCGCAGCGCAACTGGCTGGCCGTGGCGCATCTGGCGCTGGGCGTGACCACCGTGCACGACCCGTCTAACGACTCCTCGGAATTTTTCGCCGCGAACGAACTGCAGCGCGCCGGCCGGTATCTCGGCCCCCGCCTGTTCTCCACGGGCGAGGTTGTCTATGGCGCGAAAGCCCCCGGCTTCTTCGCCGACATTCAGGATTATTCCGACGCGCAGGAACATGTGCGCCGCCTGAACGTGCAGGGCGCGCACAGCATCAAGAACTATAACCAGCCGCGCCGCGACCAGCGCCAGCAGGTCGTGGCCGCCGCCAAGGCGGTCGATATGGCCGTCGTGGCGGAGGGCGGTTCGCTTTATCACATGGACATGGCGATGGTCGCCGACGGCAACTCCACCATCGAGCACAATATCCCGCAATCCATGCTCTATGAGGACGCGCTGAGCTTCTACGGCCAGACGGACGTCGCCTATACGCCGACGCTGGTCGTCACCTATGGCGGTCCGGCGGCGGACCCCTACTGGCGCATGACCGATGATGTCTGGAAGCATCCGATCCTGTCCCGCCACGTGCCGCCGCATGTCCTGCAGCCACGCAATGTCCGCCGCACCAAGGCGCCGGAGGAAGACTTCGCCGATCAGGTCAGCGCCGCGACCGCGAAACTGCTGTCGGAGCGCGGCTTGATGGTCTCCATCGGCGCGCACGGACAGGAAGAGGGTCTCGGCTCCCACTGGGAGATGTGGTCCTTCGTGCGCGGCGGCTGGAGCCCGTTGAACGCGCTGAAGGCCGCCACCATCACCCCGGCCCGCGCGCTGGGCTTTGACCGCGATCTCGGCTCGCTGGAGGAAGGCAAGCTGGCAGACCTCGTGGTTCTGGACGCCAACCCGCTGGAGGACATCCGCAACAGCGACGACATCTCGCATGTCATGCTGAACGGGCGGCTCTATGATCCGGTGACCATGCGGGAAACGGCGACCGGCGATTACGCGCCCGCGCCCTATTACTGGGAAGAGGAGCAGGAATAGATGACAAGACTGACCCTGTTCGCCCTGACCGCCGCCGGCCTCGCGCTGGCGGCGTGCGGCGGCGAGGATTCCGCTCCGGCGGGTGATGGCGCCGCCGGCGGATCCGCCGGCGCGGGCGACACCGCCACGGCCGATCCGCTGGAGGGCGTGACGTTCGAAATCGCGGGCGTCACGGGCGATGCGAAGTCCGGCAAGCGCATTTTCCGCCAGTGTCAGGCCTGTCACACGCTGGAGCCGGGCATGAACCGCGTCGGACCGTCCCTGCACGGCGTCATCGGCCGCGAAGCCGGCGCGGTCGAAGGCTTCCGCTATTCAAACGCCAACGCCAATTCGCACCTGATGTGGAGCGAAGAGGTCCTTTTCGAGTATCTGGAAAACCCGCGCGAGTATCTGCCGGGCACCACGATGTCGTTCGCGGGCCTGAAGGTGGCGCAGCAACGCGCCGACGTGATCGCCTATATCAAGGCCGCCGGCGGCGACGCCGAATAGGCGCTCCGCGCAAAGAAAAACGGGGCCGGATTCAATGGAGGAACCCGGCCCCGCCCCAACGCATCGCGCCGTGGGAGAGTGTTTAAAAGCCGATCCCGAAGCGCGCCCCGACGGTTACATCCGTACCGCCGCGGGACCGGGTTTCGGCCTGGCTGAAGGCGCTGATTTCGCCGCGCCCGTCCATGACCGGCGCTGCATAGAGCGCCTCGAAGACATAGTCGCGGTTCTGGCCGCCTATATCGAAAGTCTCGGTCACCACGCCGATTTCGCCGGTCTGGCGATCCACGACCTGCACCGATGTGTATTCCAGCTGCCCGCTGGAAACCTGCAGCGGCTGCGCCATCGACAGGCGCACCCGGTCTGACTCGCCGAACAGGCCGGTCTTGGCGGCCGCCACGCCGAACGCGGTGGAGGTCAGGCCGCCATCGGCGACCGACAGCACATTGTCCGCCAGCGAACCGGCGCGCGTCCGGCCCACCGTGACCGAGGCCGACAGGTTGACCGTGTCGGTCAGCTGATAGCCGCCGCTGAACGTCGCCGCGTCAGTCACGCCGCCCTTGTCCATGGCCAGAGAACCAAGGCCCTGAATGCCCAGCAGGCCGGAGTTTTCCTGCAGCTGGGTATAGGCCACGCCAAACGAGGCCCGCCCCGTCAGGGCGTAGTCCATGCCGAAATTGATCGCCGAGGCCTTGTAATCCTCCAGCCCTTCGATCAGCGGCAGCTCCTCATTGCTCCAGGGCGCGACATAGAAGCGGTCATTCTGCGTCTCCGTCATGCCGAAGCTGAGGGTCGCCTTCTCGCCCAGCCCGTAGGAGCCGCCGGCATAAGCCCCGCCGGAGGCCAGGCCCAGCACCGGATTGGCGCCGCCCGTGGAGACGTCATAGTCGGAGAACAGGCCGAAACCTTCCTGCCCGGAAAGCGCCATCGCGCCTTCGCCATAGCCGAATTTCAGCGCCAGGCCCGTCTCCGGCTGTTCCAGGCTGAAGCCGGTCTGGAAGGGCAGCGCGCTTTCGGAATAATCCTCGAACGGGCTGCGATTGGCGATCGACATTTCGAAGCGCCAGTCCTGTCCGCGCGCGATCGGCGCGGTGTGCGTCGTCACATCGCTGAAGCTGAAGCCATCCATCCAGTCGATCATCCGCTCATAGAGATAATGCTGGAAGCGTTCGTCCTCGCCGCGGATCTTGGCGGTCTGGCCGATCAGCTGGGTGGACAGCGGAATGGCGAAGTCGCGCCAGGTGTCGCCGATATATTCAAAGGCATAGAAATACATGCCGTCGGCTTCCCAGGCCTCGCGCTCGCTTTCGCTGGGATTGCGGATCTGCGTCGCGCGGCGGCGCTTCAGCTTGTATTTGTGAAGCTCGCCGTTCTTCTTGTATTTCGGGACGTTCTCGTACCAGTAGAGCCGGTTGAAATTCAGCGGCGACTGCGACGCCTCGATGTCCAGCATCCCCCAGCCATAAACGCCGTCCACGCCGGGCTCGCCCAGATCACGCGCCGATTGCAGGATGATGCCCGCGCTCTCTTTCGGATAACGCGACAGCCACGGCCAGCGGTCGTGCAGCAGCGCAATGGCGCCGGTCACCAGCGGCGCGGCGAAGGAGGTGCCGCTGCGGCGGACCAGCCCGCCTTCGCCGTCAGCGACCAGGATCATTTCACCCGGCGCAACCAGGAAGCGGTATTTCAGCTTGTTCTCTTCGTGACAGATCCCGTTATCCAGCAGGCACGCCTCGCCCGGCGTATTGGAGAAGCTGGAAATTTCGCCTGAAGGGCCGACCGATCCCACGATCAGCAGGTTGGGATCGTTCCGGAAATCCCAGTCCAGATCCACGGTCTGCTGAATGCCGTCATTGCCCGCGGCTTTCACGAAGATGACCCGGTCCATCTTCTTGATGACCTTGTCGGAGAAGATGCCGCTCCATTCCTGGTTCAGCGTCCAGCCCGACACGCCCAGCGACATATTGATGATGGTCGATTTCTGCTGCAGCAGATTATAGATGCCAAGGCGGATATCGTCCCAGCCGGCCGTGCCGGTTTCATCGAACGGGCTGTAGGCCGCGACATCGGCGTTCGGCGCGATGCCCATCACGCCCTCGCCGTCATGTTCGGAGACCAGGAGGCTGATCACCCCCGCGCCATGACCGCCCGTCTGGCTGTCATATCCGCCGGCATAGATCAGGTTGTCCGTCAGATCGTCATGGCCGTGGACAGAGGCGTCCAGCAGGCCAATTCGCACATCGTCGCCGCTGCCCTGGATCTGCGTCAGCGCCGGGGACCAGTTGGCCGCGGCCATCCAGTGATCGACGCGATCCGCGCCGGAAAACGCCATCAGCCCGTCATACCAGTCCATGAAGAAAGCCGAACGGTCCGCCGCGTCCAGTCCTTCCAGAGAGCTGGCGTCGGTCAGGTCGATGCCGTGCTTTGCAAAAACGTCCTGTGCAAAGCCGTTCCAGAAGGAAAGCCCGGTATCGGCCTCGACAACCTCGCCCCACACCGCTTCGGACTGGGCCAGCATGGCGTTGAGATCGCTCAGAACCTGCTGATAGTCGGCTTCCGTGCCGCCATCGAACGGGCCGATATCACCCCAGAAAGCGTTGATGTCGCCCCAGAACGGGCCGATATCGCCCCAGAAGGGACCGATATCCCCCCAGAACGGTCCCAGATCGCCATAGAAGGGGCCGATATCCCCCCAGAAGGCGCTGATATCGCCGTAGAATGGATTGATGTCGCCCCAGAACGGACCGATATCGCCCCAGAACGGGCTGATATCGCCGTAAAACGGATTGATGTCGCCGTAGAAAGGATTGATGTCGCCGTAAAACGGATCGAGGTCGCCATAGAAAGGGTTGATGTCCCCGTAATATGGCGTGCGGTCCGTACCGTCCTCGGCGCCCGGTTTTGCGAGAGCCTGCCCGGCGAACAGAACCGTCAGGGAAGCAACGCCAGCAAACAAATGCATCTTCTGCACCGGCCGACTCCTTATTATTTTTAGCGGCGACGACGGAGCTTCCCATAAAAAAACTATTTAAATTCTAATGACTTAGGTTGAAACTTCCTTTCTGATATTATTCGTATTTGATGCAATTCTTAAAACTCGATTAGGCACAAAATCTCCGCCCGCCATTCTCCACTCAAGAAAGCTCTTTGATTTCAGCGGGTTGAAAAATGCCTGCTTGAAAGCGGCGGGTTCCGCTACAGAGCGGCGTCGCGTCTGCCTGGATGGCAGGACGGAAAATGCGTTTAAAACCCGGTTCGCGGGATTAAAGAATTTCCCGCAAGAGGAATGGTGGGCCCGGCAGGACTCGAACCTGCAACCAGACCGTTATGAGCGGCCGGCTCTAACCAGTTGAGCTACAGGCCCACAAGACGCGAAGTCCAAGCGGACCTGTCAGGGTTTAGCGCGGGCGCGGCGGCGGGAAAAGCCGTTGCTGTCAGCGGCCCCAGCGCGCGGCGCGGCCGCGGCCGTCCACATGAATGAACGGGCCATGCACCGCGTTGGCGCCGTAGGAGCCAAGCCCGCCGTCTGGAAGGTCGTCGCGTTCGGCGAACAGCTTTTCAGCATAGTCGTAGAGCCAGTCGGCGTCCTTTTTGTTCAGCTCTCCGTCGCCGTTCAGATCGTCCATCACGCCGTCCTGCGGCGCGACATCGACATAGACGTCGGACGCGTCCCCCCACATATGGCGCGAGAATTCGGTCGCCCCGATGCCGTAATTATAAAAGGGGGAGCGGAAACCGCTCATCACATACAGCGTCTCGGCGTCCGTCACCCCGTCCTCGCGAAGGCTGATCAGCAGCGCCTCCAGGCGGCGCATCATCGGGTCCGTCAGCGCGATATATTTCGGCCAGTGGCCGGGTTGCTGCTTGCAGATGAACTGGCCGGCGCGGAAATGCGGCGTGATGCGGCGGTCCATGTCCTCTTCAGTCAGGCGGATATAGCCGGCCGGCGGGGTGCGCGGATGTTCGTCCATGCGGAACCCGTCTTCTGACCCGTCCTCGAAATTCTTCGCAGGCTCAAGCACGATCGCCGTAACCTGCTGCACGGTTTCGCCATCGCCATTGGTGATTTCGATATCGTGGAAGCCCGTTTCTTCCGGCGCCGTCCAGGAAACCTTGCCCTCGCTCACTTCCGCCAGATCGCCATCCACGCGCAGGGAATGTCCGCCAGGCAGGCCAAAGCGCGCATTCTCGCCCGGCAACAGTTTCACGAACCAGAAATCATAGGGCGGCGCCTCGCCATTGAGCAGCAGCGGCGCATCGTCCGCGGCGCCGGATACAAAGGCGTCGGCTTCCCCCGCAATCGCCGGGCCGGGCGGCACCATGTCGGTCTCAAGCGAATCAGCTGACAGCGACGCCTTGTTCGCACCGGTCAGGCGGGCGGACAGCGCCGCCACCTTTTGTGGCGCGGCGGCGTGTCCGGGCTCACGAAATTCCCGCAGGCCCCGCCGCTCGCCAGTTTCAGGCGGGG
This sequence comes from Euryhalocaulis sp., assembly GCF_013911995.1. Classification (NCBI taxonomy): domain Bacteria; kingdom Pseudomonadati; phylum Pseudomonadota; class Alphaproteobacteria; order Maricaulales; family Maricaulaceae; genus Euryhalocaulis; species Euryhalocaulis sp. Next base: position 18,002 of record NZ_JACESD010000005.1, on the reverse strand, counting down.
TTCGGGGCTGATCGAACGTGACGCCGTCCTGATGACCGGGTTCAAGGTCATCGGCCAGCGCGGACGCAATCAGCGCCGCGCCGGCCACAGAGGCGCACAGGAATATGGCGGCTTTCATCAGGCTGTCCCGTCCGTTCCTCAGGTCCCGGTTATCCAGCCTGCAGCGAAGCATATTGCTCTGACGAAATCTGGGCAGGCTCGGCCATCATGACAGGCTGCTCCTTACGCTGGTAGATATCGCGCCAGAAATAGACTTCGCCGTCTTCCACCGTGGTCAGGTCATAGGTGATCTCGACCGGGATTTTCCAGGCCAGCGGAATGCGCTGGTTGTCGCCGCTGCGGACCGCGCTTTCCACGTCATCGGTCGCGCCGCCGGCGCGGGCGGTCCAGCTGGCGAATTTCACCGGGTCTTCAAGTCGGATACAGCCCGAGGAAAAAGCCCGCTCGTCCTCCGCGAACAGGTGATCGTCCGGCGTGCCGTGCAGATAGATCGCGTCCTTGTTGGGGAACTTGATTTTCAGTTCGCCCAGCGCGTTCCACGGGCCGGCCTTCTGCACCAGACGATAGCGGGAAGGCGCCTCGCTGCTGTGCCAGTTCACATTATAGGCGCTGACGCGGTCACCGGATTCGCGGTCATAGACGATGAAATTATGCGCGTCCGCATAGCCGGGATCGGCGCGGAGCTTGGACAGTTTCTGACGGATCATCAGGCCGGTCGGCACATACCAGCGCGGATTGGCGACGATGAATTCGGCTTCGTCGCTGAAACTCGGCGTCGGCGTGCTGGTCTTGCCGACGATCGCCTTCATGGAAAGGACTTCCTTGCCGTCCTCCCAGGCCTCGGCCTGATAAGAAGGGATATTCACGCGGATCAGCTTGCCGTCGCGGCCGGCGATCTCGCGTTCCGACTGCATCGCGGTTTCAATCCGCGCAATCTTGGATTCGACGGATTCGTTCAGCGCCTCCAGCGTGCGCGGGCCAACCACGCCGTCGCGCTTCAGCCCATGACGGGCCTGAAAGGCTTTCAGCGCGCTCTGAAGCTCCGGGCCGTAAACGTCCTGCCGGGATATGTCGTCCGCGTCCGGGCCCATATCGCCCAGCCGCACAGACTGGAAGAACCCTTGCTGCTCGCTGGCGTAAAAGCCTTCCGCCTCCAGGCGCTGACGCAGCAGGGGAATGCGCGGATCGCTGTCGCCCGCCTCGATCAGCTCGCCGTCGGGCAGGGCGCGCCATCCGCCATCCGCGGCGATGTCGCGATAATGCTCCAGCTCATCGTTCAGCGTGCTCCAGTTCTGACGGTCCTGGTAATCGCGCGGCGCCTGACGGCTGCCGAATGCGCCGCTCACCGGTTCAATCGCCGGTGCGGTGTTGGCGCGGTCAGCGCGGGCGGGCGCGACCAGATCCATTCCGGCGGCGATGTCGCCGTTGGCCGCGGTCAGCAGAGCCTGCGTCGTCTGGGAATGCGCCGGCGCGGCCTTGGGCGAACGCACGGCGGCGCCCTCGTCCTGAAGCCCGCGGCTGACCTGTTCGGCCAGCTGAAGGAAGGCGCAGCTCATGGCGATTTCCGCCTGCGCCAGTTGTTCGGCCGATTGCGGCTGGCGCGGAATGGTCATCAGGGTTTCGCTAAGCCGGGGCGTGATTTCCGCATCATGGCGGCGGGCGGTTTCACGGATCGCCTCTTCAAACGACTGCCCGTCATAGGTCCAGATCGGCTGGAAGAGATTACGCGCATAAGCGGCCCGGGCGGCCTGCGGCACGCCTTCGGAGAGGTTTTCCGCCAGCATGGCTTCAAACGCGCCGTCGGTGATCTGGGTCTCCAGCGCGGAAGATATGGCGGCGGAGGACAAGGCCGTGGAATTCAGGGCGTTTGTATCCTCGGCATTGGCATCGGCCGTCAGAACGCCGGATGCTACGGCAAGGGAACCGATCGCGGCGGCGGTGCTCAGGGCGGCGCTCATGCCAGTCAGGGCTCTCATTATGACGTCTCCGTTTTTATCATCTTGGCCGGAGGAAGGCGGCAAAGCCCTGTTCTGTTCCCGAATCTAAGCCATTCTTTTTCATGTGTTTTTCGATGGAACCATCGGACAAAAAACGCGTTTGGGGCCGTCACATTTAAGGCGGCCGGGTCATCGGAATGTCCCCGCTTCGCCTTGATCCTGTCGTGATTCCAAGATCAATTGGCGGGCGTGAGAGGGACGTTACAACCGCCCGCCCTCTAAGGAGATTTCATATGATACGATCCGCCCTAGTCGCCCTGACCCTGCTGGCCGTTCCGGCCTCGGCCATGGCGCAGAATGTCGATTTGCGTCCCAAGCTGTCGCTGAACGCCACCGGCGAGGCCAAGGCCGCGCCCGATATGGCCACGCTGTCCGCCGGCGTTGTCAGCCAGGCCCAGACCGCCGAAGCCGCTTTGTCCGAGAACTCGTCCAAGATGAACCGCGTGGTGGCGGAGCTGCGCAAGGCGGGCGTCGCGGACAAGGATATCCAGACCTCGAACCTGAATATCAGCCCGGTCTACGCCAATAATCGCGAGAACACCGAAACCGGCCCGCGCATCAGCGGCTATCGCGCCTCCAACCAGGTCACCGCCACCGTGCGCGATCTGGACAATGTCGGCCCGGCGATCGACGCCATGGTCCGCGCCGGCGCGAACAATGTGAACAATGTCGGCTTCAGCCGCGAGAATTCGGACGAGGAAATGGACGCCGCGCGCCGCGACGCCATGGAAAAAATTCTGGAAAAGGCCCGCCTTTACGCCGAGGCCGGCGGCTTCAAGCTTGGCCCGATTCTGGAGCTGAGCGAGAGCGGCGGTTATTACCCGCAGCCGCAATATGCCCGCATGGCGATGGCCGAATCCGCGGACGGCGCCACCCCGGTCGAGCCGGGCGAACTGACCATGTCGGTCAACGTCAACGCGACGTTCCAGATCGAATACTGATTGTTATCAGGAAAGGATCCGGTCAGGCGGCCCTGGGCTGGCTGACCGGCTCGTTCCGCTCGTCCAGCTGCACCACGGTCGGCGCGTAGCTGGCCGCCGCTTCCGCGTCCATCTGGGCGTAGGACACCACGATGATGCGGTCGCCGGTCTGCACCATGCGGGCCGCCGCGCCATTCACGCCGAACACGCGGCTGCCGCGCGGCGCCTCGATGGCGTAAGTCGTGAACCGCGCGCCCGAATTGATATTCAGCACGTCCACCTGCTCATGCGGCAGAATGTTCGCCGCATCCAGAAGATCGCGGTCAATGGCGATCGATCCCTCGTAATTGAGGTCCGATTGCGTCACCACCGCGCGGTGGAGCTTGGCTTTCATCATCGTCAGGATCATGTCGGGTCAGCCCTCATTCCATAAGCTGTCTGGCCTGATATGGGGCTATATAGGGGGCATCCTTCGCAGATGCAAAAAATTCCGGCGCCCGGTTTTCTTGCGGAAAGTCCTTGGGAATTGACGCTCGAAGCGGGATACTCTTGGAAAAACGCCCAGACATTCAGACAAGCAGAGGCTCATGAGCCAGGTCCAGACCCAAAGCCGGATACGGGAAAGCGCGTCCCGCGCCGAAATCCACAGTTGTGTTGTGGAGAAACTCTCCCATTACGCGCCCCTTAGCGACTCCGAAGCGCGGCTGATTTCACGGCTGGAGGAACGCCCCCGCACCTTCAAGGCGAACGAGGTGATTTGCGGCTCCGGCGAGGAGCTGGGCAGCCTGTTCATCGTCCGCGAGGGCCGCGCCTATACCTATCAGATCCTGGGCGATGGCCGCCGCCAGATCCTGCAACTCTACTATCCCGGCGATATTATCGGCACGCGGGACATCGTCTTCGAACAGTGCACCGCCTCCACCGTCTGCGCGACGGAGGCCGTGCTCTGCCCCTTCGACAAGAAGGACCTGAAGGAGGTGTTCGAGAAGGCCCCGAAGGTCGCCGCCCTGATCTACGCCATCGGGATGCTGGAGCAGGTCGTGGTTCTGGACCGGCTGAAAGCGATTGGCCGGATGCAGGCGCGCGAGCGCCTGGCGCATTTCCTTCTGGAGGTTCTCAGCCGCTCACGCGTGGCCTGCCACGACCCGGCGGCGCCGCTGGAGCTGCGCCTGAACCAGGAAACCATCGGCGATGTTCTGGGCCTGACGCAGGTCCATGTGAACCGCACGTTCAAGCAGCTGGAGCGCGACGGCCTGATCAAGCGCGTCAACGGCAAGATGGAGCTTCAGGAAGCGGAGCTGACCCACATCGCCGAATTTACCGACCGCTATCACCGCATCGACACGTCATGGTTCCCGGTTTCGCGGGAAGACTAGTTGGCGGCTTCATTCGCCCCTGAGGCGTTCCCCGCTTCATCGGCGGCGTCCGCCATGGGGCCGCCATACCGCGTCCCGAAATAATCGCCGGCGTTCCAGACCGGCCGTTCGTCGGCATTGGCCACCTCGGTCATGATCTCGTAATTGGCGCGGGCGAACTTGGCCCCGGCCAGATAGTTCAAAGGCTGGCTGAGATCATCGCCGGGACGGTGATAATTGGTCGCCAGGAAACCCCGGAACTCCGTCTCGCCCTCGCCCTCGAACCCGGTCATCAGGAACAGCGAGGGGATGCCCTGCTGAACGAAGCGGTAATGGTCGCTGCGGGTGAACAGGTTCTGGTCGGGCAGCGGGTCGGGCGTCAGGGTCACGCCGATCTCCGCCAGCGCCGACTCGGTCAAGGGCCCCAGCGTGGAATGGTCCGCCCCGAACGCGATAACGTCGGTGAAATCATAGAGCAGGACCGGCATGTCCAGATTGATATTGGCGATGATCGATTCTTTGGGGACGGTCGGGTTGTTGACGTAATATTCCGCGCCGACCAGCCCCTTTTCCTCCGCCGTCAGGGCAATGAACATCAGCGAGCGGCGCGGCGCGGCCTCTAACGCCGTCACGCGCGCCACTTCCAGCATCGCCGCCGCGCCGGAGGCGTTATCCATCGCGCCATTATTGATCTTGTCACCGCCATCGACGCGTTCGGAAATGCCGATATGGTCCAGATGCGCGGTCAGCACGACATATTCGTCCTTCAGCGCCGGGTCCGAACCCTCGACCACGCCGATGACATTCTCACTCGCCAAGTCCGAATGCTCGTTGACCGCCGACATGCGGACAGAGACCGGCAGGTCAAAACCCGCAATATCCGCTCCACCGGCCTCCGAGGCGGCCATGATGTCCTCATAGCTCCGCTCGGCGCCCTCAAACAGGCGCGCCGCGCCGGCCTCGCTGAGCACGGCCTGCCCGTCCAGTCCGGGCGCGGCTTCGTACGCCGTCCCGTCCGGGCCGATCCAGGTGATGCTGCCGCGGCCCGCGAAACGCGCCAGCGTTTCGAACGAAAAGCGGCGCTGCCCTTCCGGGGCCATCAGAACGATCATCCCCGCCGCGCCCTGTTCCACGGCGGTTTCCGCCTTGGTGGTGCTGGACGTCAGATGCGCGGCCAGGGAGCTATCGACCCCCGGCGGCGCGGCGCCGATCACCGCCACGATCTTTCCTTCCGCGTCGATCCCCGCGTAATCGTTCCGCTGCTCCGTCACCGCGCCGTAGCCGGCAAACACCACCGGCGCCTCGACAAGGGTCTCGGTTCTGTTGGGATCGTCGCCGGGCAGAAATTCCACCCGCGCGTCCAGCGTCTCTTCACCGCCATCGCGCAGAATGGCGAATCCGGCGGCCTCGACATCGCTGGTGTAGCGGCGCAGGGCCACCGGCTGCATGTAGCCCTCGCCGGCGCCCGGTTTCAGGCCCGCCTGCGCAAACTGGCTGGCGACATATTCGGCCGCGATGTCATAGCCGCGGGTTCCCGCCTCGCGCCCCTCAAGCTCGTCGCTGGCCAGAAAGCCGATATGGGCGCGGATATTGCGCGCATCGAACAGGGGGTCGTTTGCCGCGTCATAGCCGGCGGACTGCGCGTCGCCGCCGCGGGCGCCGGCGGTCTCCCCGTCAGTCTTTTCGCTGTCCGCCCCGCAGGCGGCCAGCAGCAGCGCCGCCGCGATCAGGATTGCTCGTGTCATGCTTGTCGTTCCCATCTGTCCTTGCGCTCCTTCTAGCCCCCGCAGCGACAGGCGCAAATGTCTGCGCCGCCGCACGGGCGCATAACGGGCATTCCCGCGCCGAAACACGCGCCGCACGGCGCGCGGCGCCGTCACTGTAAAAGGGCGCCGCGCCGCTCTTCCCAAGCGCGGCGGCCACCCCACATCATTTTCAAGAAGCCCCCCATGGCTTCCGCATCATCGATCGGTCCTCCCCACAAGCCGATCGACCCCGCGCCCCGTCATTCCTCCGCGAATGGCGGGGCGCTTTCATTTGAGGAAACGCGGAATGGAAAGCGGCCTAGCGCTTGTCGCGCCAGTTTTCCATGGCCGAAGAAATCGCGAATGTCTCCCGGTATTTCGGGGAGTCGGAGGGGCGCGGCGGCTTGTCCCGCGTCAGCTCCATGATCTCGGCCAGCTTGTTGTGCGCCGCGCCGGACTGGCCCGCCCCGATATAGGCGTGCAGCTCGACCAGCGCGTTGGACAGCGGGTCGTCCGCCCGGATCACGAAATAGGGTTCGTCGTCAGCCAGGTCGGGCAGACAGTCGAACTGGGACGGATTGGCTTTCGAGCCGAGCGGCGCAGACATGGCGGGTAGCCTCGTAATAGTGAGAATCAGTCACCGCCAAGCCTACAGGATAGCCAAGGTCCGCGCCTAGCCGCCCTCGTCCTCGCCCTCCAACCCGTGCAGCGTCCAGCGCTGGACCGAGACTTCCTCCGCGCCGGAGGAGCGGTAGAGCCCGTCCGCGGCGTCGGTTTCGGAGCTGGTCCACATCATGAAGGTGGCCGGGCTGGCCTTCACATCCTCGACCACGGCCTCGAACAGCGCCCGGCCCGTGCCTTCGCCGCGCCCTTCCGCGCCCACGCAGACCTCGGCCAGCCACGCCCCCGCGCCGCCGTGGCCGCTGTCATAATAGGCGTGCCAGACGGCGTAGCCGACCGGAACCTCGTCCTTCTCGGCGACCAGGACATGGAAACTGGTGTCGTGCTGGAACAGCGATGTCTTGATGCCCTGCGGCGTGCAATGCTCGGTCGAACACCCAACCACCTCGTTCAGCTGGGCGGACAGGCGGCCAATTGCGGCGGCGTCTTTGGGACGGGCGGCGCGGATCTTGATCTCGGTATCGGACATGGGGCGGCGTTCCTTTTGTCTGGGCGTCAGGGGAGCGGGGAAATTCACTCCCAGCACTTCAAACCCGAATCCGGGATAGAGGGTTCCACCGTATGCGCCGCCGCCCAGGCGATCGCAAAAGGCGACATCAGATCCTGCCCGTCCTGCCGGTTGGTCAGGACGATGGCGGACACCCCGTCATCGACCGCCCGGACATAGGCCGTGCCGGAATAGCCGGCATGGGTGACGATGCGCTTTCCACCGGCCACATGCGACCACCAGCCCCGCGCATAGCCCCAGCGTTCACAACGTTCCCCGGCGTCGAATTCCCGCTGGATCTCCCACGCCGCCTCCATGGCCGCGGCATTGATGACCTCAGGATCGGCCAGTTCCGCCTCCCACTTCATCATGTCCTTGAGAGAGGACATCACCCCGAAATGCGGCGTCAGTTCGAACTGCCAGACCCGGCGGTTGCGCTGTATCTCGCCGTCCTTCCACGCATAGCCCTCGGCGCGGTGCGGCACGATGGCGGACTGGTCCAGGAAGCGCGTCTGCGCCATGCCCAGAGGCTCGAAATACTCGGCCTGCATGTGTTCGTCGAAAGTCTGACCGGTTACCGCCTCCACAATCACGCCCAGCAGGAAATAACCCTCGTCAGAATAGGACCAGTCGGTCCCCGGCTCCGACAGCATTGGCGTCGCTTTGGCCGATTCCAGCATATTCTCTCTGGAATAATCGGTCAGCAGAACGCCGTCCGCCGTCTCCTCGAAGCGGTGATCCAGCCCCGCCATATGGCTCAACAGCATGTCCACCGTGATCGCGCTCCACGCCTCCGGCGCGTCCTCGACAAAATCGGTGACCGGCGCGTCCAGAGACAGCCGCCCCTCCTCGACCAGCGTCATCACCGCCAGCGCCGTCATCTGCTTGGTCAGCGAGGCCAGCTCGAACACCGTATCCGGCGTGACCGGCGCATCATGCTCCAGACTCGCCGCCCCATAGGCGCCGACATGCACAGCCTCGCCATCCCGCATCACCGCCACGGCGGCGCCGGGGAAATGCCCGTCTTCCATCAGACGTTCGATGACGGGGTCGAGATTATCAATTTGTGGCTGCGCGGCGACCGGTGTGACGAAGGCGCAAACAAGGGCGGCCGCGCTGGCGACCGGGCGGATAAAAGCGATCATGGACAGGAACTCTGGGCAGCGAAGGATAACGCCAGACCCTACCGGCCCGCCCGTATCGAACCAAGAAAAAAGCCCCGGCGGAGCCGGGGCTTTTTCGTTTCTAATTGTCCAGGAAGCTGCGGAGTTTCCGCGAGCGGCTGGGGTGTTTCAGTTTGCGAAGCGCCTTCGCCTCGATCTGGCGGATACGTTCGCGCGTCACGCTGAACTGCTGGCCGACTTCTTCCAGCGTATGGTCGGTGTTCATGCCGATGCCGAAGCGCATGCGCAGCACGCGCTCCTCGCGCGGGGTGAGCGAGGCCAGAACCCGCGTCGTCGTCTCGCGCAGGTTTGACTGGATCGCGGACTCGATAGGCAGGATGGCGTTCTTGTCCTCGATGAAATCGCCCAGATGCGAGTCTTCCTCGTCCCCGATGGGGGTTTCGAGGGAGATCGGCTCCTTGGCGATCTTCATCACCTTGCGGACCTTTTCCAGCGGCATGCCGAGCTTTTCGGCAAGCTCTTCCGGCGTCGGCTCGCGGCCGAACTCGTGCAGGAACTGGCGCTGGGTGCGGACGATCTTGTTGATCGTCTCGATCATGTGCACCGGGATGCGGATGGTGCGCGCCTGGTCGGCGATGGACCGCGTTATGGCCTGCCGGATCCACCACGTCGCATAGGTCGAGAATTTGTAGCCGCGGCGATATTCGAACTTATCGACCGCCTTCATCAGGCCGATATTGCCCTCCTGGATCAGGTCCAGGAACTGCAGGCCGCGATTGGTGTACTTCTTGGCGATGGAGATGACGAGCCGCAGGTTCGCCTCTACCATTTCCTTCTTCGCCACGCGCGCCTCGCGCTCGCCCTTCTGGACGGTGCCGACGATGCGGCGGAACTCGTCCAGCGGCACGCCGGTGTCGGTGACCAGCTTGGTGATCTCGTCGCGGATCGCGTCGATTTCCTTGCCTTCTTTCTCGAAGAAGCGGGTCCAGGCCTTGGACTTGCCGGTCAGGTCCCCGGCCCAGTCCTCGTCCAGCTCGCGGCCGAAATAATTTTCCAGGAAATCCTTGCGCGGCACGCCCTGGCTGTCGGCCAGGCGCAGCAGCTTGCCCTCAAAGCTCATCAGCTGCTTGTTGATGTCATAGAGCTGGCCGACCAGCGCCTCGATCCGGGCGTTGTTCAGGTGCAGCTGCTTGATATTGGTGATGATGGATTCCTGCAGACCGTCATATTTGTCGGCGGTCTTGGGGCCCAGATCCTTGCCCTGCGTGCGCAGCTGGATCAGCTTGGCCTGAAGCTTCCGGTAGGCGTCGAAATCGGACGCCACGGAATCCAGAATGCCCATCACGGATTCGCGAAGCTCGGCCTCCATCGCGGCCATGGACGGATTAACGCCCTCGTCATCGTCCTCGTCATCATCGTCATCGGAATCTTCGTTTTCGGAGTCTTCCGAGGCTTCGTCTTCGTCCTCGTCTTCTTCCTCTTCATCCTCGACCACCTGTCCGCCATAGGTGGCGTCCAGATCGATGATGTCGCGCAGGAGAATGCGCCCTTCCTGAAGCTCGTCGCGCCAGACCATGATGGCTTCGGCGGTCAGCGGCGACTCGCACAGCCCCTTGATCATGGTGTCGCGGCCGGCCTCGATCCGCTTGGCGATGGCGATTTCGCCCTCGCGGGACAGCAGCTCCACCGTGCCCATCTCGCGCAGATACATGCGCACCGGGTCGTCGGTACGGTCGGCGGAGGCGGAGGTGTTGGTGGTGGGCGGGGCGTCCTTTTTCTTGGTCACCGCGCGGGACTTGGATTCCTCGCCCTCGCCCGCGGCGCCGGACTCGTCGTCATCGCCCGCGGCGTCCTCGTCGACGACATTGATGCCCATTTCCGAGATTTGCGAGAGTACGTCCTCGATCTGTTCGGAGTTGAACTCTTCCGAGGGGAGAACCTTGTTGATCTCCTCGTGCGTGACATAGCCGCGCTTCTTCGCGGCGGCGATCATCTGTTTGACCGCCTTGTCCGACAGGTCCAGCAGCGGGCTGTCCTGGCTCTCGGTGCGTTCGGCTGCGGCGCCGGCCGATTTGCTCATATTATATAACGCCCCTGTTGCTAGGACGGACCCGATCCCCCGAAAAGGACCGCCCTATTTGCGTTTCTTTTTCAACGCTTTCTCGAAAATCGCGCTGATCCGGTCGTCAAACCCGCTATCGCGCCCGGTATCGGGCTCGGCCTCGTCGGAGGGCCGGGTTTGAAGACTGCGCGCGCTGCGAAAGCGTTCCAGACTCTTTTCACTTGGATCGTCGACAACCGCCCGTCTGGCATGCGCCCGCTCTTCTTCCGCCGCGCGGCGCGATGCATAGACCTCATACGCCCGGCGCCAGGAATCCGAGGCCTTTTCCGGGTTCGAAAGGTCGCCGGAAAAGGTGGCGAGCAAGAGCCGCCGTTCGGAGTCGAGCGCGCCAAGCCGATCGCTCAATCCCAGCCGGGCGAAATGGCTCCTGAGCCCCTCAATGTCAAGCGTTTCTCCTGATTCACCCGACTCGATCAGGGCGTCGCGCAGGCGCGCAAGCGGCGCATCGGCGAATTCCATCTCGATCAGCTCCTCGGCGAACAGGTCCGAAAGCTCCGGACGCTCGATCGCCGCATAGAGCAAGGCGCGGCTCATCAATTCGGCCCCGCCCTTCTTTCCCGCGCGCGCTTTCAGCTCGCCCGTCGGCCCGCCCCGCTCCCAGTCCTCCATGGGGCGGCGCGGCCTCCAGGGGCGGCCGGTCCCGCCATTGCGGGCCTGCGGACGGGCCGGTTTGGTCAGCGCGTCGAAGCGGGAAAGCAGCTCGGCGCGATACTGCTCGCGCACGCTGTCGTCCTTGATCTCGCCCACCGCCTCGAACAGGCGGCGCTTCAGACCGGCGCGCGCCTCCGGCGTTTCCAGCGGCTCGGCTTCGTATTCCCGCCGCCAGACCATGTCGACCAGCGGAATTCCGCCCTCCAGCGCACGTTTCAGCGCCGCCGGGCCTTCCTCCCGCAACAAATCGTCCGGGTCGTTGCCCTCGTCCAGATGGATAAAGCGCAGCGACTTGCCCGGCTCCAGCAGGGGCAGCGCGCGCTCGACCACGCGAAACGCCGCGCGGCGCCCGGCATTGTCGCCGTCGAAGCACAGCAGCGGCTCCCCGCCGACGCGCCAGGCCAGCTTCATCTGATCCTCGGTCAGCGCCGTGCCCAGCGGCGCCACGGCCTGCCCCACCCCGGCCCGGGCGCAGGCAATGGCGTCCAGATAACCTTCCACCACGATCAGGTTTTTCATGGAGGCCTTGGGGTCGTTCGCCGCCTTGCGCGCCTCTGTATAGCGGTAAAGCGTCATGCCCTTGTGGAAGAGCGGGGTGTCCGGGCCGTTGAGATATTTCGCCCGCGCCTCCTTGGAGAGCGCCCGCCCGCCAAAACTGACCAGCCGCCCGCGCGCGTCGTGGATCGGGAACATCACCCGCCCGCGAAAGCGGTCATACGGGCTGCCGCCGTCATCGGGCTGGATCAGCAGGCCGGCCTCCACCAGCTCCGCCGGTTTCGCGCCCTTGGCGACCAGTTCGTCCTTCAGCGCCGTTCGCTGGTCCGGCGCGTAGCCGACGCCGAACCGCTTCCACTCGTCCGGTTTAAGCCCGCGCCGCTCCAGATAGGCGCGCGCCTCCTTGCCGTAGGCGCGTCGCAGCGCCGCCTCGTAGAAAGCCTGCGCCGCCGTGATCCAGTCCAGGAGGGTGTTGCGCTGCTCGGCCCGGCGCTCGGCCTCCGGGTCCGGCGCGGGCAGGGCGAGGCCCGCCTCCCCGGCCAGCGCCTCCACCGCCTCGGGGAAACTCATCCCCTCGGTTTCCTGCAGGAAAGAGAAGATATCGCCGTGCTTGCCGGAGGAGAAGCAGTGATAGAAGCCCTTCTCGTCATTGACGAAAAAGCTCGGCGTCTTCTCCTTGTTGAACGGCGAGAGCCCGGCGAATTCCCGCCCCTGCCGGCGCAGCTTCACCCGCCGCCCGATCACCTCGGACGGACGCAGACGCGCCTTGATCTCGTCAATGAAATCGTCGGTGAACCGCATGGAGCCTCTCGTCGGACCCGAGAAGGTAACGCGGCGCTGGTTTGTCCGCTATTGCCGAGTGCGGCAAAAGCCGGAAATCGGAGCGCAGGGAAAACTAGCGCAGCATGTCCTTCACCGCGGCCCCGGCCTTGGAGAAATCCATCTGCCCGGGATAGCGCTCTTTCAGCGCGCCCATGCAGCGGCCCATATCCTTCAGGCCGGAGGCGTCCAGCTCCTCGACGACATCGCCGGCGGCGGCGCTGATTTCCTCGTCGCTCATCTGGCGCGGCATGTATTCGCGGATGATTTCCATTTCGTCGCGTTCGCGCTCGGCCAGCTCATAGCGGCCGGCGTCCTCGAACGCCTTGGACGATTCCTCGCGCTGACGGACCATCTTGGAGAGGATCGACATGATCTCCTCTTCCTCGCAGCCCTTGCAGCGATCCTCGGCCCGGGCGGCGATGTCCCGGTCCTTGATGGCCGTCTGGATGAGGCGCAGCGTCGAGACCTTAACGGCTTCGCGCGCCTTCATGGCGACCTTCAGATCAGTTTCGATACGCTCACGGAGCGTTGTCATATTTGCCTCCAGCCTGTGGCGCGCCACAAGCGGTAACGGTTAAAACCTTGTTTTGGTTCGATAAGTCCTGACAGTCCCGCGCGCTTGACGCATCAAGGTCTTCGACCCTACCTAAGCGGCCGCGCGGACACTCTTTCTCCGCGCTCACTACAGGGTGGCGTGACATATGGTGGAAGCTTCTGCAAATCAAGGCGCCACCGCAATCCTGGCGCTCGCCGACGGCTCGGTATTTTTCGGCCGGGGCGCGGGCGCGACAGGCGAAGCGGCGGGCGAACTTTGCTTCAACACGGCAATGACCGGGCAACAGGAAATCCTGACTGACCCCTCCTATACCGGACAAATCGTCTGTTTCACATTCCCCCATGTCGGAAATGTGGGAGCCAATCCGGACGACATGGAGACAGGCCGCAAGGACGCCGCGCTGGGCGCGGTGATGCGCGCCGACATCACGCGCGCGGCCAACTGGCGCGCGGCGCAGGATTTTGACGACTGGATGGAATCGCGCGGTATTGTGGGCGTCACGGGCGTCGATACCCGCGCCATCACCAAGCGCATCCGTGAAAACGGCATGCCGCACGCCATTGTCGCGCACGACCCCGATGGCCAGTTCGATGTCCCGGCCCTGATCGAAAAGGCGAAAGCCTTCGCCGGTCTGGAGGGCGCGGACCTGGCCAGCGCCGTTACGACCGAAGAATCCTATGGCTCCACAGAGGCGCGCTGGGACTGGCCGGACGGCTTCCCGCAGACCGCCGATGACGCGCTTCATGTCGTGGTCATGGATTTCGGGACCAAGAAGAACATCCTGCGCTCGCTTGGCGCGTCCGGCCTGAAAGCCACCGTCGTTCCGGCGAAAACCACCGCCGATGAAATTCTGGCGCTGAAGCCCGACGGCGTGATGCTGTCCAACGGCCCGGGCGATCCCGCCGCGACGGCGGAATACGCCGCCCCGGTGATCCGCGACATCATCGCCGCCGGCGTGCCGGTTCTGGGCGTCTGTCTCGGCCATCAGCTTCTGGCGCTCGCCGCCGGAGCGAAAACGGTGAAGATGGAGCAGGGCCATCACGGCGCGAACCACCCGGTGAAGGACCTGACCACCGGCAAGGTGGAGATCGTCTCGATGAATCACGGCTTCGCGGTCGACCGCGACACCCTCCCGGATTCGCTGGAAGAGACGCATGTCTCCCTGTTCGACGGCACCAATTGCGGCCTGCGCTTCAAGGACGCGCCGGTCTTCGCCGTGCAGCATCACCCGGAAGCCTCGCCCGGCCCGCAGGACAGCTTCTATCTCTTTGACCGCTTCGCAGACGCGATGCGGGAGCGGCGGGCTTGACCGGGCCCAGCCGCCGAAGCGTTCTCGCCGGGGCCGCGGCCCTGGCGGCCTGCCAGCCCGCGTCCACGCCGCAATCGGTGTTGCGCGTTGGCCTTCCCACCGGCGCGGATTCGCTGGACCCGTTCGTGGGCCAGTTCGCCGCCGCCGCCATTATCTATCGCCAGATCTACGCCCCGCTGGCCGGCTACCGCGATGATCACGCCCTGACCGGACGCTGGGAGTCGGAGGCCGGCTTCATGCGCTGGACGGCGCATCTGCGTCCCGGCCTGAAATGGTCGAACGGCGAACCGCTGACCGCCAGCGACATCCTGTGGAGCCTGCGCCGCGGCGCCAATCCGGAAACCGCCGGCCCGGATGTCGGCGATCTCTCGATTATCCGCGGCGCGCTTGAAATCGTGCGCGGTCAGGCCGCGCCGGAGGCGCTGGGCGTCCGCGTTCTGGACGGCCGCACGCTGGAATTCACCCTCACCCGGCCGCACGCCGATTTCCCCGATGCAATGCGCGAATTCTATCCGATCAATCCGCGCGCCGTGGAAGCTCATGGCCCGGACTGGACCCGGCCGGAAAATTTCGTCTGCTCCGGCCCCTATGTTCCCGTGGCAGAAAGCCAGCTTTCCCTGACCCTCAAGAAAAACCCGAACCATCACCGGGCCAATGCGGTCTCCATTCCGGAAATCGAGATGTCGGTGGTGGAGGATGCGGGGGCCCGCGTCCGCCTGTTCCGCGCCGGAGATCTGGACCTGGCGCTGGACCCGCCCGCCAACCGGCTGGAGGAGCTGCGCGGCCTGCTGGGCGATCAGGCCCGCACCTATGACGCGCCGCGCCTTGTCTATCTGAAGGTCAATCATGACCGCGAACCGCTGGCCGATCCGCGCATCCGCCGCGCGCTTCATATTTCCATCGACCGTGAATTCATCGCCGGCCAGATCATCGGCGGCTCGGCCGAACCCGCCTTCACCGCCGTGCCCGGCGTCGCCGAAAGCCTGAGCGCCACGCCGCACGAGACGCGCATGGAGACCGCCGCGCGTCTGGTGCGGGAGGCGGGCTATGGCCCGGACAATCCCTTGACGCTGGGCCTTCTGCATTCGGGCGAGGAACGCGCCCGCGTGGCCGTGGCGCTGGCTGATGACTGGGCGCGCATCGGCATCAACGCCGAAATCCAGGCCAGCGAATCGACCGGGCTGTACGCCATGGTGGGCGAGGGGCGCTTCGATCTGGCGCTGGCCCGCTTCGACCGCGGCATGCGCTCGGCCAACTGGCGTTATCTGGAACCCTTCGCGCCCGGCGGTTTCGCCGCCAATTTCGGCTGGGAAGACCCGGCCCTGGCGGCGCTGATCGAGGATATTCAGGCCGAAGGCGATCCCGAACGCCGCGACGCCCTTGTCGCCCGGGCCGAAGGTTTGATGATGGATCAGGCCAATCTGATCCCGCTAATGCGCGAAAACGCCATCTGGCTCATCGCCTCCCGCATCCAGGGCGCGGACGACGAACAGCCTGTTTTCTGGGGCGATCTGGCCCTGTCGGCGCCCGCTGGCTGACAAAAGCGCGCTTTTCGCGTCATTCAATGCTGGCCTCCCCCGGTTCGAGTCACTAGAACCCTTTTCTCGACATGCCCCGTCGAAACGATCTCCACTCCATACTCATTATCGGCGCCGGCCCGATCATCATCGGTCAGGCGTGCGAATTCGATTATTCCGGTGTTCAGGCCTGCAAGGCGCTGCGCGAGGAAGGCTACCGGGTCATCCTGGTGAACTCCAACCCGGCGACCATCATGACCGACCCGGAAATCGCCGACGCGACCTATATCGAGCCGGTGACGGCCGATTTCGTCGAGAAGGTGATCGCCAAGGAAAAACCGGACGCGCTGCTACCCACCATGGGCGGCCAGACCGCGCTGAACGTGGCGCTGGAGCTGGACCGCTCCGGCGTGCTGGAGCGCCACGGCGTTGAGATGATCGGCGCCCGCGGCGACGTCATCGACAAGGCCGAAAACCGCGAACGCTTCCGCTCCGCCATGGACGATATCGGGCTGGAATCCCCGCGCTCTCGCACCGTCCACACGGTCGCCGAGGCGATGGAAGCGGTGAAGGACACCGGCCTGCCCGCCATCATCCGCCCCTCCTTCACGCTGGGCGGCACGGGCGGCGGCATCGCCTATAATATCGAGGAATTCGAGGAGGTCGTGGAACGCGGCCTCGACGCCTCCCCCTACACGGAAGTCCTGATCGAGGAATCCGTGCTGGGCTGGAAGGAGTACGAGATGGAGGTCGTCCGCGACAAAGCGGATAACTGCATCATCATCTGCTCCATCGAAAACATCGACCCGATGGGCGTGCATACCGGCGACTCGGTCACCGTCGCCCCGGCGCTGACCCTGACCGACCGCGAATATCAGCGCATGCGCAGCGCCTCCCTCGCCGTCCTGCGGGAAATCGGCGTGGAGACCGGCGGCTCCAACGTGCAGTTCGCCGTGGATCCCGATACGGGCCGCATGGTGGTGATCGAGATGAATCCGCGCGTCTCGCGCTCCTCGGCGCTGGCCTCCAAGGCGACCGGCTTCCCGATCGCCAAGATCGCCGCCAAGCTGGCTGTCGGCTACACGCTGGACGAGCTGACCAACGAGATCACCGGATCGACCCCGGCCAGTTTCGAGCCGACCATCGACTACGTCGTCACCAAGATGCCGCGCTTCGCGTTCGAGAAATATCCCGGCGCGGACTCCCTCCTGACCACCTCCATGAAATCGGTGGGCGAGGCGATGGCGATGGGCCGGACCTTCAAGGAATCGCTTCAGAAGGCTCTGCGCAGCCTGGAGATCGGCGTTTCCGGTCTGGATCCGGTGGAGATTGCGGGGCTGGGCGACGGCGACGACTTCAAGGCCGTCCGCGCCGCCCTGTCCAAGCCCACCCCCGACCGTCTGCTGATTATCGCCGAAGCCTTCCGGCAGGGCTTCACGGTCGAGGAAATCCACGCCGCCTGTTCCTACGAACCCTGGTTCCTGCGCCAGCTTGAAGAGCTGGTCGCGACCGAGAAACAGGTGATCGAGAACGGCCTGCCGGACACTGCGGACGCTTTCCGCGCCCTGAAGGCTGACGGTTTCTCCGACGCGCGCCTGGCCGCCCTGACCGGCATTCCGGAGGAAGAGGTCCGCGCCCGGCGCCATGGTTTGAATGTCCGTCCGGTCTATAAGCGGGTCGATACCTGCGCCGGCGAATTCGCGGCGCAGACGCCCTATCTTTATTCCACCTACGAGTCCCCGAGCTTCGGCGAGCCGGAGTGCGAAGCCGAGCCTTCGGGCCGCAAGAAGGTCGCCATTCTCGGCGGCGGCCCCAACCGGATCGGGCAGGGGATCGAGTTCGACTATTGCTGCTGCCACGCCGCCTTTGCGTTGGAGGAGATGGACATCGAGTCCGTCATGGTGAACTGCAACCCGGAAACCGTCTCCACCGACTACGACACCTCCGACCGCCTGTATTTCGAGCCGCTGACCGCCGAGGATGTCGGCGAGATCATGCATGTCGAACAGTCCGCCGGTCATCTGGAAGGCGTGATCGTGCAGTTCGGCGGCCAGACCCCGCTGAACCTCGCCGGTCCGCTTGAGGCCCAGGGCGCGCCGATCCTCGGCACGCCGGTCGACGCCATCGATCTGGCCGAGGACCGCGAACGGTTCAGCGCGATGATGAACAAGCTGGGCCTGAAACGGACCGGCGAGGTTCAGCTGGGTCTGGCCGCCGAATG
>NZ_JACESD010000049.1:0-21509 GCF_013911995.1 Euryhalocaulis sp. | reverse complement strand
TTTGTCTCGGAAATTTATGGCGCGCAGGGCCGCGTCGTGGACAAGTCGCTGGAGATACCGCTGCTGACCGGGCCCGCGCTGGCGGGTCTGCCCGAAGCGTCCTTTGTCTGGCTCAGCCGCGATCCCCGCGATACGGCGCTGTCGATATACAAGACGCCATTCCCGCGCCGCGCCGACTGGACCTGGAGCTGGGAGCGGATCGCCCACAGGATCGTGCACGCCGAGGCCCTGAAGCGGCATTACATGGCGCTGTTTCCCGAGCGCATTCTTGACCTGCAATACGAGGCGCTGGTTTCCGAACCTGACACGGCGGCGCCGCGTTTGCTGGATCACTGCGGCCTGCCCCCTGAACCTGTGCAGACCGATTTCTACAAGGGGCCGCAAGTGGTCAATACGGCCTCGCTCATGCAGGTCCGGCAGCCGATAACGGCCAGCAATATCGGGCAATGGCGGCGCTGGGACGGCTTCCTGCAGCCTTTCACGGATATTTTCGAGCGTATCTGGCCCGAGGAATGGGGCGAGCCGTATCATTCATGAAGACGCGGGCGGGCGGTTGTTGGCCGCTGCAATGATTGTCAAAAACGTATCGCCGCGCCAAAACGCGCGCAGCACACCGTTCAGGGGCGAGGGGAACTGAAAACGTGAGCGCCACAGGACAGAATTTAGCGCCCGGCGAGGTCGAGGCGCGTATCGACGCCGCGCTGACCGAGGCCCGGGCCGCCCTGAAGAAGGGGGCGCCCAATATCACCGCGGCGCGGATGCGCGGACTTTTGCGCAGCCGCGCGCAGCTGGGCGACAAGTGGAAGGACGTGGCGGAGCTTTCCAAGGATTCCTACGATTATTTCGCGGCCGAAAACGCCGCGCGCCGCTATCTGGCCCTCAATCGGGACGAGCCGGACCGCACGCTGTTGCTGGCGCGCATTCTTCTGGACGCAGACAAGGCGCGGGAGGCGCTGCCCCTTGCCGAGGCCCTGTTTCAGCAGGTTCCGCACGAGCCGCGCCTTGCCTTTTTCGCGGCCAGTTGCGCTGCGCGCGCCGGGGAAACCGACCGGGCGCTCAACTATCTCCACAAAGCCGTGGCGATGCGCCCCACCTATGGGTCGGCCTGGCATCTGATCGCCTGGCTGAAGCGTTTTGAAGCCGGCGATCCCGACATCGACGCCATGAAGAAGGCCTGGGACTCGGGCCAGATTCCCGATGGCCGGGAAAAAGCGGCGATCGGCTTTGGCATCGGCAAGGCGCTGGACGATCTGGACGAGGTCGATGAAGGCTTCGCCTATGTCAGCCAGGCCGCGGAGATGATGGCGAAGGAAACGCCTTTCAGCGCCGACGACCTGCAGACCTATGTCGACGACCTTCGCCGCACGTTCGACGACTCCTTTTTTCGGAACACGCGCGGCGCAGGCGCGCCGGGCAAGCGCAGCATCTTCGTTGTCGGCATGCCGCGGTCGGGCACCACGCTGGTGGAGCAGATTCTGGGCGCGCATAGCGGGTCGGCCGGCGGCGGGGAGCTGCCCTTCATGCAGGTGGCGACCCACGCGCTGGGGACGTGCCGTGGCGACCGTATCCAGGCCTTTCTGGAATTTTCCAAATCCGACGACCCGCTGGGCAAGATGGGCGGGCGATATCTGGAGCTGATGTCGGAACAGTTCGGCCTGCGCGGCCATGTCGTGGACAAGGCGCTGAACAACACGTTCAAGGTCGGGCTCATCGCCAAGATGCTGAGCGAGGCGCCGATAATCTGGATGCAGCGCGATCCCGGCGCCATCGCCTGGTCGTCGCTGCGCGTCATGTTCGCGGGCCAGCATGGCTGGAGCTACGGCCAGCAGCGTCTGGCCGCCCGGATCAGGGCCGTTGACCAATTGCACGAGCATTTTGCCGCCCTGTTGCCGGACCGCGTCCTCACCGCGCCCTATGAATCGCTGACCGCCGCGCCGGAAGAGGGGGCGCGGCGCATCGTTACGCATTGCGGGCTGGAGATGGAGCCCGGCGTGCTGGACTTCCACAAGTCCCGGAAAGGCGTCTCGACCGCGGCGATGACGCAGGTGCGCGAACCGATCCACACACGGGCCGTGGACCGCTGGAAGCGCTATGAGGCGCATCTCCAGCCGTTTCTGGACGCCTATTACGGGACTGACCGTTGAACAACGCCGCGCCGGATCCCGGGACATTGTTGCAACGCGCGCGGCAGGCCCTGGCCGGCAATCGCCGGGACGTCACGCTGGGCGCGGTGCGGCGTTTGACCGCCCAGTCGCCCGATCTGGGCGCGCGCTGGGGGGATGTGGCGAAAATGGCCGCCGATATCGGCGATATGCGCACTGCAATCGTCGCGCAGCGAAAACTGATCGCGCATGCGCCGGGCGATCTCAATCACCGTTTTGCGCTGGCCCGGATGCTGGGCGGTTATGGGCGCACCGATGAGGGCATGAAGATCGCCGAGGCGGTGCTGGCCCAGGCCCCGAACGTGCCGGGGGCGAAATTCCGCGTTGCGTTCCTGGCCTCGCATCTCGGCATGATTGAGCGCGCGGCCGAGCTGTTCCGGGAAGTGGTCGAGGCCGACCCGATGAACCCCGACGCCTGGTCGCACCTTCAGAATCTCGACCGGTCGGGGCGGCAGCGGGAAGATATCGCCGCGATGCAGGCGGTTCGCCCCAAGCTGGAGAACGCCGCGCCGACACAGCGCGCGGCGCTGGAATTTGCGCTGGGCGACGCCTTCCACAAGCTGGAGGAGCGGGACGACGCGTTTGCTCATTTCGACGCCGGATCGAAGATCATGGCGGCGCATGACCCGTATCACGCCGACGCTTTCGACGATTATGTCGACACGATTATCGACACTTTCGGCGCCTATTTTTACCAGTCGCGCCCCGGCGCCGGCGCGCCGGGCGACCGGCCGCTGTTCGTTCTGGGCATGGCGCGCTCCGGCACCACGCTGCTGCAGCGGCTTTTGTCCGCGCACAGCGCCGTGGCGGATGGCGGAGAGCTGTCGGCGATGCGCATCGCTTCCTACCCTCTCGGGCGCTTCCAGCCGGAGCGGATGGAGGAGTTCGAAAAGCGTTTCGCGGGACGGGAGAACGGTCCCTGGTCGGTGGTCGGCGATGTCTATCAGCAACTGATCGGCGAACAGTTCGGCCCGGACGGAAAGATCGTGGACAAGGCGATCAACCTGCCCTTCATGGCGGGCGTGATCCGGGCCGGCCTGCCGCAGGCGCCGGTCGTCTGGATTCGCCGCGATCCGTGCGACGTGGCGTGGTCGAATTTCCGGATCCGGCTGCTGAACCAGCAGAACTGGAGCTGGCGGCTGCAGGATATCGCCCATCGCATGGCGCATTTTGAAAAACTGCGGGAGCATTTCGCGGGCCTGTTCCCCGACGCCATCCTGAAAGTGGAATATGAGGACCTGGCGCGCGAGCCCGATGTCTGGATCCCGAAGATACTCACCCATTGCGGACTGGAGCCGGAACCCGTGCAGGACCGCTTCCACAAGAGCGACAAGGCCATCGCCACGGCGTCGCTGGAATCGGCCCGCCAGCCTATCTCGACCAAGTCGATCGGGCGCTGGAAGGCCTATGAAAAACACCTCCAACCCTTTATCGACGCCTACCAGACCTATTCCAGCGACAACTAGACGGACGACGCTCTTGGCCGACCAAGCTCAAACGCCCCCCATCGAGGACGCCATCCAGGCGGCGATTGACGCCACCAAGGCGGGCCGCGCCATGCAGGTGATCGATATTGTTCGCGCGATCGTGTCGCGGGACGAGGATATCGGCGACCGCTGGGGGCTGGTGGCCGATCTTGCCGCCGACGCGGGGGACCGCTTTTCCGCCGTCCGCGCGCAACGAAAATTCGCCGCCGCCAAGCCGCGCGATGATGACCGCCGCATGAAGCTCAGCCGCATGCTGAATTCCGCCGGACGGACCGAAGAGGCGTTCGAGATCGCGCAGGCGCTGCAGAAAAAGCACCCCACATCCGCCCCGGCCGCCTTCCGCACCGGAAATTTCGCCTTCTTCCTGGGCGACATGGACTGCGCGAAGGACATGTTCTGGCGGGTCGTGAAACTGGACCCGAACGACGTCGAAAGCTGGAACCAGCTGGTCAAGCTGGAAAAGTTCGAACTGGGCGACAAGGCGTATGGCCAGATGGAGGCGCTGCGCGACCGCCTGAGAAAGGCCGGCGCCTCCAAGACCAAGGAATTGTCCAATCTGCATTATGCGCTGGGCGACGCCTATGACCGCATCGGGGAATACGACAAGGCGTATGAGAATTACGCGGAAGGTCAGGCGATCATGGCGGCCGAGCGGCCCTATGATGTCGCGGGCGAGCGCGCCTATGTGGAACGCATCAAGCGGACCTTCAGCGCCGCGCTCTATAAAAAACTCGAGGATCGCGGAATGGGCGCGGAATCCTCGCGCCCCATCTTCATATTCGGCATGCCGCGCTCGGGCACCACGCTGCTGGAGCAGCTGCTGACCACGCACAGCCAGGTAAAGGACGGCGGAGAGCTGGACGCCATGCGCGTGGCGGCGTTCCCGCTGGGGCGGCTGGACCCGCAACGCCTCAATCATTTCCAGCGCAATTTCGGCGGCCCCGGCGGCGATCCGTTCGGAAAGCTGGGCCAGATCTATCTGCGTTTTGTCGATGAAGAGTTCGGCCCGGAGAGCGAGGGCCGCGTCGTCGACAAAGCGCTGGACCTGCCCTACCACGCCGGCGCGGCGATGGCGGCGCTGCCTAACGCCAGTTTCGTCTGGATCCGCCGCGACCCGCGCGACGTGGCGCTTTCGGTGCTGAAGACGCGCTTCCTGGTCCGCCATGACTGGACCTGGGCGTGGGAGCGCATTGCCGAGCGGATGGTGCAGGTGGAGGACTTGCAGCGTTATTTTCTGGAGCTGTTCCCGGAAAAGCTGCTGTTCATCCCTTACGAATCACTGGCCGCCGAGCCGGATGTCTGGGCGCCGAAGCTCCTCGAACACGCCGGACTGCCGGTCGAGGATGTGCAGAATAATTTCTACAAGACCGACCGCGCGGTGAAGACCGCCTCCAAAACCCAGGTGCGCCAGCCGATTTCCACCAAGTCCATCGGGGGGTGGCGGCGCTATGAAGAACATATGCAGCCCTTTCTTGAGGCTTATGAAAAAGCCCGCCCTTCGGGATGGGGGAATCCGTATCAGGCGCCGTAAATGCGCGTAATACGGTTGAAAATCGACGCCGCGCGCATTAAGCCGCGTTCTCTGTTGTTCCAAGCTGCGTGATGCGGCGAGCCGTCGCTGGCCGCGGCGGCGTCTTGAGACTAGTAATTCAGTGCAAGCGCGGAGCGGGGGCTCGAGCCGAAGGGGAAGGCCGCCGCGCGAAACTTCAAATTCACGCGCGCACGAGAGAAGAGGATTACAGCCGGTGAGCGAACCATCCCGCCGCGATTTCATCTATATCGCAGCCGGCGCCGCGGCGGCCGCCGGCGGCGCGCTGACCCTGTGGCCGTTTATCGACCAGATGAACCCGGCCGCCGACACGCTGGCGCTGGCCTCGACCGAGGTCGATCTGTCGCAGGTCGCCGAAGGCCAGCAGATCACCGTCATGTGGCGCGGCAAGCCGGTTTTCGTGCGTCACCGCACCCCGGCAGAGATCGAGGAGGCGCGCTCCGTCGATGTCTCCGGTCTGCGCGACCCGGCCACCGACCAGGAACGCCTGGTTCCGCTGTCCGGCGGCGAGTATCAGCCGCAATTCCTGATCATGGTCGGCATCTGCACCCATCTGGGCTGCGTGCCGCTGGGCAACCGGTCCGGCGACTATGACGGCTGGTTCTGCCCGTGCCACGGTTCGCACTACGATACGGCCGGGCGCATCCGCAAAGGCCCCGCGCCGAAAAACCTGGAAGTTCCGGGTTATGAGTACCTTTCTGACACTGTCGTAAAGATCGGGTGATCTGACCCATGAGCGGCCCTTCGACCTACGAACCCAAGACCGGCATCGAAAAATGGCTGGATTCGCGCCTGCCCATCGTGCGCTTCAGCCAGGACACGATGATCAATTTCCCGACGCCGAAGAACCTGAACTACTGGTACACGTTCGGCGGCATTCTCTCGCTGATCCTGGTGGTGCAGATCGTCACCGGCATCGTGCTGGCCATGCATTATGTGGCGCACGTCGATTATGCGTTTGAGAGCGTGCAGCGCATCCGGCGCGACGTGCCGTGGGGCTGGATGATCCAGTATATCCACGCCAATGGCGCCTCGATGTTCTTCCTGGCGGTCTATCTGCACATGTTCCGGGGCCTGTATTACGGCTCCTACAAGGCGCCGCGGGAGATCCTGTGGATCCTCGGCGTGGTCATCTTCCTCTTGATGATGGCGACCGCCTTCATGGGCTATGTGCTGCCGTGGGGCCAGATGTCCTACTGGGGCGCGGTGGTGATCACCAATCTGTTCGGCGCGCTGCCGATCATTGGCGAGACGATCACGACGTGGCTGTGGGGCGGCTTCTCCGTCGACAATCCGACACTGAACCGCTTCTTCTCCCTGCACTATCTGCTGCCCTTCGCCATCGCCGCCGTCGTGGCGCTGCATGTCTGGGCG
This sequence comes from Euryhalocaulis sp., assembly GCF_013911995.1. NCBI lineage: Bacteria > Pseudomonadati > Pseudomonadota > Alphaproteobacteria > Maricaulales > Maricaulaceae > Euryhalocaulis > Euryhalocaulis sp. The sequence goes on along the minus strand of NZ_JACESD010000049.1, from coordinate 14,937 downwards.
CTGCACGTGCCGGGCAACAACAACCCGACCGGGGTCAGCGTGAAGTCCGGCAAGGACACGGTTCCGTTCCACCCGTACTACACGGTGAAGGACGGGTTCGCCCTGCTGCTGTTCTTCATCCTGTTCGCGGTGTTCGTCTTCTACATGCCCGACATCCTGGGCCATGCGGACAACTATATCCCGGCCGATCCGCTGGTGACGCCGTCGCATATCGTGCCGGAATGGTATTTCCTGCCCTTCTACGCGATCCTGCGGGCCATCCCGAACAAGCTGATGGGCGTCATCGCGATGTTCTCGTCCATCCTGGTGCTGTTCATCCTGCCCTGGCTGGACACCTCCCGGGTGCGCTCCATGCGCTACCGTCCGGTGATGCGCTGGTTCTTCCTGATCTTTGCCGGCGTCTGCCTGCTGCTGGGTTATTGCGGTGGCCAGAATCCGGAAGGCTGGGTGCTCCACGCCTCGCGTCTGGCGACCGTGTACTACTTCGCCTACTTCCTGCTGATCCTGCCCATCGTCGGCCTGATCGAGACGCCAAAACCGCGTCCCGCCTCCATTGCCGATTCGATCCACGGGGACCGCGGGAAACCGCGTTCAGATACCGCCGCAACGCCTGCGCCGGCCGAGTAAGAGAGAGATGAAGTCTGACATGATGCGCGTATTTCTCATCGCTGTTGCGCTTCTGACCTCCACCACGGCCATCGCCGCGGAGGAAGAGGTGCACGCCCCGAACCAGGACTGGTCGTTTGAAGGTCCGTTCGGCGTGTTCGACCGCGCCTCGCTGCAGCGCGGCTATCAGGTCTATCGCGAGGTCTGCGCCGCCTGCCACAGCATGGACTACATGTATTTCCGCATGCTGGGCCAGGAGGGCGGTCCCTTCCATGACGAGGACTATCCGAACCCGAACGACAATCCGGTGATCAAGGCGCTGTCCGCCGAGTTCCAGATCGAGGACGGGCCGGACGATCTGGGCGACATGTTCATGCGTCCGGGCCAGACATCGGACCGTTTCCCCGCGCCGTACCCGAACGACAACGCGGCGCGCGCGGCCAATGGCGGCGCGCATCCGCCCGACCTGTCAGTGATCGTCAAGGCGCGCGGCGGCGGGGCCGATTATCTCGATGCCCTGCTGACCGGGTACGAGGAAGCGCCGGAAGGCGAGGAGCCCCCGCGCGCGGGCCTTTATTACAACGAATATTTCGCCGGCCACTGGATCGCCATGCCGCCGCAGCTGACCGAAGGCCGTGTCACCTATGAGGACGGCACGGAAGCCACGCCGGAGCAGATGGCGGAAGACGTCACCACCTTCCTGGCCTGGGCGTCCGAGCCGCATATGGAAACGCGTAAGCGCATGGGTTTTGGCGTGATCATCTTCCTGATCATCCTGTCCGGCCTCACCTTCCTCGCCTACAAGGAAGTCTGGCGCGACGTCGAGCACTAGGGGAAAGAGCGCGGCGATGTCCGCCTGGACCCTCGGCGTTATCGGCGGCTCCGGTCTCTATGAGATCAACGGGCTGGAGAATGTCCGCGAGGAGCGGATAGAGACCCCCTGGGGCGATCCCTCCGACGCGCTGATACGGGGGGAGATTGGCGGCGTTTCGCTGGTCTTCCTGCCGCGTCACGGGCGGGGACATCCCCTGCCGCCCTCGGGCGTCAATTACCGCGCCAATATCGACGCGCTGAAGCGCGCCGGCGTCACCGACATCCTGTCGATTTCCGCTTGCGGCTCCCTGAAAGAGGAGCTTCCGCCGGGGGCCTTTCTGCTGGTCGATCAGTTCGTTGACCGCACCATCAACCGCGAAAAGAGCTTCTTCGGGCCGGGCTGCGTCGGCCATGTCTCGGTCAGCGACCCGGTCTGCGCGCGGCTCTCGGGTTTCGCCGCCGCGGCCGCGCGCAAGGCCGGCGCGGACGTGACCGAGGGCGGGACGTATCTGGCCATGGAAGGCCCGCAATTCTCCACCCGCGCGGAATCCCGCCTGCACAAGAGCTGGGGCTGCTCGGTGGTCGGCATGACCAACATGCCCGAGGCCAAGCTGGCGCGGGAGGCGGAGATCCCTTACGCCTCGCTCTGCATGGTCACCGACTATGATTGCTGGCGCGACGGCGACGATCTGGACGTCAGCGAGATTCTGGCGATCCTGAAAGGCAATGCCGACAAGGCGAAATCCACGATCCGCCATTTGGCGGAATCGCTGCCCGAAACCCGCGAGGCCAGCCCGCAGGGCATAGAGCGCGCGCTGGACTTCGCCATCCTTACCGCGGCCGATGCGCGCGATCCCGCGCTGGTCGCGAAGCTGGACGCGGTGGCGGGCCGCGTTTTGGGTTAATCTCACAAACCTTCATCGATTCGCGCGAGGGACGAATGGCCATCGGCTTGAGCATCCTGTCCATCCTGATCGGGTATATCGTCATGGCCGCGCTGGTCATGGGCGGGCATTTCCTTACCTCCCGCCTGATGCTGACCGGCCCGCATCCGACCCCGGCCTATATCAACGCCAATCTTGGCATCGGCGCCGTGGCGGCGTTTCTGGGCGGTGTTGTCTGCGCCCTGATCGCCCCGTCTTTCCCCATGGTTCATGCCCTCATTCTGGCGGGCGCGGTGGGCTCGATCAGCGCCACGATGATGTTTTCCGGTCCGCAGCCGGGCCAGCCCAACTGGTATCCGCTGGCCGTGATGGGCGAGGGCGTGCTGGGCGTTGTCATGGGCGGCGCGGTCATCGCCTTCCTCTAGAAGCGCCGCTTTCTTGATTCACCGGCGCATCCGGGTAGGGTGCGCGCGACTTTTCAAAGAACGTCCCCAGCGAGATATCCGGCCCCTAAATGAGCCAGCGCAACGGCGGTAACGCGCCTTCGTTCCAGGACCTGATCTTCCGTCTCCAGACCTACTGGTCGGAGCGCGGCTGCGCCATTCTCCAGCCCTATGACGTGGAGGTCGGCGCCGGCACGCTGCACCCGGCGACCACGCTGATGAGCCTGGGGCCGAAGCCGTGGAAGGCCGCCTACGTCCAGCCTTCCCGCCGCCCGGCGGACGGCCGCTATGGCGAAAACCCGAACCGGCTGCAGAAATACTACCAGTTCCAGGTCATCCTGAAGCCCAATCCTGAAAACCTGCAGGAGCTGTATCTCGGCAGTCTCGACGCCATCGGCATCGACCGCGCCCTGCATGACGTCCGCTTCGTCGAGGATGACTGGGAGAACCCGACCGTCGGCGCCTGGGGCCTTGGCTGGGAAGTCTGGTGTGACGGCATGGAAGTCAGCCAGTACACCTATTTCCAGCAGGTCGGCGGGCTGGACGTGGATCTGGTCTCCGGCGAGCTGACCTACGGGCTGGAGCGTCTGGCGATGTACGTGCAGGGCGTCGATAACGTCTATGACCTGCGCTACAACGATGACGGCGTCACCTATGGCGACATCTTTCTGCCGCAGGAACGCCAGTTTTCCGAATTCAATTTCGAGCACGCCAATGTCGAGGCCCTGAAGCGGCATTTCGAGGACGCGGAGGCGCAATCGGCCCTGCTTCTGGAAAAGAACCTGCCGCTGCCGGCTTTCGATTACGCCCTGAAAGCCTCCCACTTCTTCAATCTTCTGGACGCCCGCGGCGTCGTCTCCGCCACCGAACGCCCCACCTACATCGCCCGTGTCCGCGACCTCGCCAAAGGCTGCGCGGAGGGGTGGGTAAAGCTCTCCGCAGGAGAGGCCGCATGACCCTCCCGCGCGTCATCAATCTGGAAAAGAGCTTCGCGACGTTCGACGAGGCGTGGCAGCCGCGCATCGGCGGGCAGGTGAACGACCAGCACGTGAAGCTGACCAAGCTGCGCGGCGGGTTCGACTGGCACGCGCACGCGCGGGAAGACGAGATGTTCCTTGTCACCAAGGGCGTGCTGCGCATGGAATTCCGCGACGGCGAGAAAACCATCAGCGAAGGCGAATTCATCATCGTCCCGCGCGGGGTGGAGCACCGGCCCGTGACCGTGACCGACGAAGTGCATGTCCTGCTGATCGAGCGGGACTCGGTGGTGAACACCGGCGACGGCCCGCCCACCGAGCGCACCTATAAACCGACGAGACTGGCCTGATGCCGCAGCTTCTCCTTGAACTCTTTTCCGAGGAAATCCCTGCGCGCATGCAGGGTCAGGCCGCGCGCGACCTGACGCGCCTGATGAGCGAGGCGCTGGAAAAGGCCGGCGTGAAGCCCGCCGCCGTGCAGAGCTTCGCCGGCCCTCGCCGCCTGACGCTGGTCATCGACGACCTGCCGGGGGCGACCCCGGACGTGCGCGAGGAGCGCAAGGGCCCGCGCGTCGGCGCGCCGGACAAGGCTGTGGAGGGTTTCCTGCGCGGCGCCGGGCTGGAGAGCCTCGACAGTTGCGAAACGCGCGAGGACAAGAAGGGCGATTTCTACGTCGCCATCATCGAAAAGCCGGGCCGCAAGCTGCCGGATGTGATCGCGGAGATCGCGCCGGAGATCTGCCGGTCCTTCCCGTGGCCGAAATCCATGCGCTGGGGCGCCCGGTCGGAGCGCTGGGTCCGCCCGCTGCGCCGCATCCTCTGCCTGTTCGACGGCGCGGTCGTGCCGTTCGAATTTGCCGGGGTGAAGAGCGGCAATGTCACCGAGGGCCACCGCGTCCACGGGCCGGGCCCGTTCGAGGTTTCGGACTTCGCCAGCTACCGCAACACGCTTGAGACGGACGGCCATGTCCTGCTGGACGCCGCCGAGCGCGAGGCGCGCATCGCCGAAGGGATCGAGGCGATCTGCAAGGAGGCCAGGCTGGACTGGGTGGAGGATGCCGCCCTGCTGGCCGAGAATGCCGGTCTTGCCGAATGGCCGAACCCGATCATGGGCGCCTTCGACGAGAAATTCCTCGACCTGCCGGACGAGGCGATCCGCCTCACCATGGGCAAGAACCAGAAATATTTCGCGGTCGCCGACCCGAAGACGGGCCAGCTCGCCCCGCGCTTCATCGCGGTGGCGGACCTGAAACCCTCCGATGGCGGCGGCGCCTCCATAAAGGGCTATGAGCGCGTCCTCACCGCTCGCCTGGAAGACGCCCGCTTCTTCTGGGAGGAAGACCTCAAACGCCCGCTGGATCAGCGCGTCGACGACCTCGAAAACGTCGTCTTCCACCGCAAGCTCGGCAGCGTGAAGGACAAGGCCGAGCGTGTTGCCGCGCTGGCGAAAGAACTCGCGCCCATCGTCGGCGCGGACCCGGATCAGGCCGAACGCGCCGCGATGCTCGCTAAGGCCGATCTCACCACCCAGATGGTCATCGAGTTCACCGACCTTCAGGGCGTGATGGGCTGGTATTACGCCAGGAAATTCAACGAGCCGGACGCCGTCGCCAACGCCATCCGCGACCATTACAAGCCGCAAGGCCCCTCCGACGAAGTCCCGACAGAGCCGGTCTCGGTCGCCGTCGCGCTGGCCGACAAGCTGGATACGCTGGTCGGCTTCTGGGCGATTGATGAAAAGCCGACCGGGTCGAAAGACCCCTATGCGCTGCGCAGGGCGGCGTTAGGCGTGATCCGGTTGCTCCTCACCAACAATGTGAGGATTCACCTTTTCGGTGGGTTTGTGTCGCTTGGCCGTGAACACATGGCTTCAATTATGGATCGGGTGCTGAATAACAGCATCGAGATTCCACTAGAACAGCTAGCCAAGGGTGTATCCCAAAAAGAGTTGAAAGAACTGATTGAGGTCACGCGAAAAACGGCAACTTTGCTTGCTCATGACCGAGACCTCACCGTTCCTCCGCAAGCATGGGAACAGGATAGAGCATCTGACCTCCTATCCTTCTTCGCCGACCGCCTGAAAGTCGCGCTCCGCGAACAAGGTATCCGCCACGACCTGATCGACGCCGTCTTCGCCCTCGGCGAGGACGATCTTGTCGCTATCGTCAAGCGCGTCGAGGCGCTGCAATCCTTCCTGGCGACCGAGGACGGGGAGAATTTGCTGGCCGGCTACACGCGGGCGGCCAATATCCTCAAAGCCGAAGAGAAGAAGGGGTTTGAGGGCGCGGGCGCGCCGGACGGGTCGAACCTGCCTGAACCGCAGGAAAAGGCCTTGTATGATGCGCTGCAACACGCCAAACCGTCCGCCGAGGCGGCCATCGAAGCGGAAGACTTCGAGGGCGCCATGGCGGCTATCGCCCCGCTGCGGGCGCGCATCGACGATTTCTTCGATGCGGTCACGGTGAACGCCGAGGACGAGGGACTGCGCCGCAACCGCCTGCTCCTGCTGGGGCAGATTCGCGAATCCCTTCGCGCGGTGGCGGATTTCGACCGGATTGAATCGCGAGCTTAAGGAAAGTCAGCTTTATGTCAGGCTCCAAGCGGAAGTGGATTTATGCGTTCGGCGGCGGCTCGGCCGATGGCGATTCCTCGCTGAAGAATCTTCTGGGCGGCAAGGGCGCGAACCTGGCCGAGATGGCCTCTCTGGGCCTGCCCGTTCCGCCCGGCTTCACCCTGACCACCGAAGTCTGCACCGCCTATTACGACAATGACCGCACCTATCCGGACGGCCTGACCGCGGAGATCGACTCCGCCCTGGCCGAGCTGGAGGAAAAGGCCGGCAAGAAATTCGGCGACCCCTCCAACCCGCTTCTGGTCTCGGTCCGCTCCGGCGCCCGCGCCTCCATGCCGGGCATGATGGATACGGTCCTCAATCTCGGCCTGAACGACGAGACGGCGGAGGGGCTGGCGAAACTTTCCGGCGACCGCCGCTTTGCCTTCGATTCCTATCGCCGCTTCATCCAGATGTATTCCGACGTGGTGCTGGGCGTCTCCCATTCCGTGTTCGAGGAGATCCTGGACGACTACAAGGCGGAGAACGATTTCAATCTGGACACAGAGCTTTCCGCCGATGACTGGGAAGTGATCGTCGCCGCCTACAAGAAGGCCGTGGCGGAGAACCACGACCGCCCGTTCCCCACCGATCCGCGCGAACAGCTGAACGGCGCGATGGACGCGGTCTTCGGCTCCTGGATGAACGAACGCGCGAACACCTATCGCCGCCTGCACGACATCCCGCACAGCTGGGGCACGGCGGTAAACGTTCAGGCCATGGTCTTCGGCAATATGGGCGAGAAGTCCGCCACCGGCGTTGCCTTCACCCGCAACCCGTCCACCGGCGAGAACCGCGTCTATGGCGAGTTCCTGATCAATGCGCAGGGCGAGGACGTGGTGGCCGGCATCCGCACGCCGCAGAACCTCACGAAGAAGACGCGCGAGGAAATGGGCGACGACATGCCCTCCATGGAGGAGGCCATGCCGGAGGTCTATGCCGATCTGGACAAGATTTTCACCCGGCTGGAAACCCATTACCGGGACATGCAGGACATCGAGTTCACGGTGGAGCAGGGCAATCTCTATCTCCTCCAGACCCGCAACGGGAAGCGCACCGCCCGCGCCGCCCTTCGCATCGCGGTCGATATGGCCGCCGATGGCCTGATTACCGAGGACGAAGCGGTGCTGCGCGTCGAGCCGGCCTCGCTGGATCAGCTGCTGCACCCGACGCTGGACCCCGAGGGCGAGCGCGACCTGCTGGTCAAGGGCCTGCCGGCCTCGCCGGGCGCGGCCTGGGGCAAGGTGGTGTTCACCGCCGATGACGCCCGCGACATGGCGCAGGCCGGCGAGAAGGTCATCCTGGTCCGCACAGAGACTTCGCCCGAGGATATTCACGGCATGCACGCGGCGGAGGCCATCGTCACCTCCCGCGGCGGGATGACCAGCCACGCCGCCGTGGTGGCGCGCGGCATGGGCACGCCCTGCGTATGCGGCGCCGGCGACATGCGGATCGAGGAAGCACAGGGCCGCTTCACCGTGGCCGGCCGTAAGGTGCAGCGCGGCGAGATCATCACCGTCGACGGCGCCACCGGTCAGGTCTTCATGGGGCAGGCGAAAATGGTCCAGCCCGAACTGTCGGGCGATTTCGCCCGGCTGATGGAGTGGGCCGACCGCGCGCGCAAGCTGAAGGTCCGCACCAATGCGGAGACCCCGCACGACGTGCAGACCGCCAAGGATTTTGGCGCGGAGGGCATTGGCCTGTGCCGCACCGAGCACATGTTCTTCGACGCCGACCGCATCGCCGCGGTGCGCGAGATGATTCTGGCCGACGATGTTGAAGGCCGAGAAAAGGCGCTGGCCAAGATCCAGCCCTATCAGACGGACGATTTCGTCGAGATTTTCCGCATCATGGAGGACCGGCCCTGCACGATCCGCCTGCTGGACCCGCCGCTGCACGAATTCCTGCCGCATACGGAGGAGGACGTTCAGGCGGTCGCAGAGGCCACGGGCCTGCCGGCCGACCAGCTGATGAAGCGCGCCGCGGACCTGCATGAGACCAATCCCATGCTGGGCCATCGCGGTTGCCGCCTGGGCGTGACCTTCCCTGAAATCTACGAGATGCAGGCCCGCGCGATTTTCGAAGCGCAGGCCGCGGTCGAAAAGGAAACCGGCGTCCAGCCTCTGGTCGAGGTGATGATCCCGCTGGTCTCCATCGCGCCGGAGCTGAAATTCCTGAAACAGCGCGTGGACGCGGTGGCGAAGGAAGTGACCGGCAAGACCGGCGTTGCGCCGAAATACATGCTGGGCACGATGATTGAGCTGCCGCGCGCCGCGCTGACCGCCGATGAAGTGGCCGAGCACGCGGAATTCTTCTCCTTCGGCACCAACGACCTGACCCAGACCACCTATGGCCTGTCGCGCGACGATTCCGGCAAGTTCCTGAACGACTACATCAAGAACAATATCTACGAGAAGGATCCCTTCGTCAGTCTGGACCAGACCGGCGTCGGCGCCCTGATCGAGATCGCGGTGGAGCGTGGCCGCAAGACGCGCGGCGACATCAAGCTGGGCATTTGCGGCGAGCATGGCGGCGACCCGGCCTCGATTCGATTCTGCTCGAAAACGGGCCTGGATTATGTGTCCTGTTCGCCATACCGCGTGCCAATCGCGCGGCTGGCGGCGGCCCAGGCGGCGATTTCGGAAAACCAATAGCGATTTATTGCGCCCGCGAGAATCAGGCGCAAAAATCAGGCTCTGAAGCCACGGTTCCATCGCAGGAACAGCGATAAGGGAACTTTTTTCAGTTTGTTGCAGTGCAGCACTGAAGGCCCGCAAACCTATGGAACTAATAAAAATTTGGAGAATCGGGTAAGGTTTGGCGCTATCCTTGCGTTGATTCGTAATTTGACATGCCGGAAGGATGCCCCTACCTGCCTGCTCACGAACGGGGCCAAACCTTATTTCTGGTTTTAGGGAATAGAAGAGGGCCGCCGAAAATTGTCTGCCGCGTGTTGCGCGCGGCGTCGATGCGAAAACCAAACCATGAAGCTTGAAGTTTCCAAACGTGCGCGCAAAGCGCGCGCCGCCGCTAAGTTTGCGTCCGCCGCCGCGGCGCTGGGCCTGATGGCCTTCGCGCTGCCGATGGCGCAATCCCGGCTGCAAACGCAGGAAAACAACGCGGAATGGAACCAGCGCGCCGAAACCTTCGTCGACATGTTCTCTATCGACGCCAACGCCGCGCGCGAAAACGGGTTCCGCCTCACCAGCAGTGATCGCAGTGAAAAGATCTGGCGCATGGCGCGCGCCTACACGTCCAACCAGTCGCTGGATTCTCTGGCCCGCGACCGTGACGTGATCGGCGCCTATCAGACCTTCGCGCAGGCGCATTTCGATCAGGCCGAGCGTCAGGCGAAAGAACGCAAATGCCTGGCCGACGCCGTCTATTTCGAGGCGCGGTCCGAAACCCGCCCCGGTCAGATGGCGGTCGCCGAAGTGGTCATGAACCGGGTGCGTCACCCGCTCTACCCGAACACGATCTGCGGCGTCGTCTACCAGGGCTCCTACCGCAATACGGGCTGCCAGTTCACCTTTACCTGTGATGGTTCGGTGGCGCGCAAGCCGCGCGGCGTTGCATGGCGCAACGCCAATCAGGTTGCCGCGCACGCCATGCTGGGTCTGGCCAAGCCGGCCACCAATGGCGCGACGCACTATCACACGGTCGCGATCAACCCGTACTGGGCGCCCAGCCTGGTGCAGACCGGCGTGATCGGCAGCCACAAATTCTACCGTTTCCCGGGCGCCGCTGGCCGCCTGCCGGATACGGACGCGTAATCTGACAGTTCCGCACCGCGGACTTATCGATGGAAACGGCCGGGCGTCACGCCCGGCCGTTTTCGTTTGCGGCTAGTCCTCGAAATCCAGACCCAGATCCAGCGCCGGGGCGGAATGGGTCAGCGCGCCGACGCTGATCACGTCCACGCCGGTCTCCGCGATGCCGCGCACGGTGGTCAGGTTCACCCCGCCGGAGGCCTCCAGCACGGCGCGGCCCTGATTGCGCCTCACGGCCTCGGCAAGCGCCTTGTTTGAGAAATTGTCCAGCAGGATCACGTCCGGCCCGGCGTCCAGCGCAATATCCAGCTGGTCCAGCGTATCAACCTCCACGCTGATCCGGCGCATATGGCCGCCGGCCTTGCGGGCGCGTTCAATCGCCTCGGCGATGCCGCCGGACGCCGCGATATGGTTGTCCTTGATCATCACCGCATCGCCCAGCGCGAACCGGTGGGGCGATCCCCCGCCCGCCTCCACGGCCGCCTTCTGCAGCGCCCGCAGACCGGGAAGCGTCTTGCGCGTGGGGCTGATCTTCGCGCCCGTTCCGGAAATCGCCTCGACATAGCGCGCGGTCAGGCTGGCGACGCCGCTTAAATGCGTGGCGAAGTTCAGCGCCGTGCGTTCCGCCATCAGGATGGCGCGGGCATTGCCGCTGACGGCCAGAACGTCATCGCCTCCTTCCAGAGGGTCGCCGTCCCGCTTCAGCGACTCGACCCGCAGCGACGGCTCCACCAGGCGAAAAGACAGCAGGGCGGCGTCCAGACCGGCGGCGACGCCGGGCTTTCGCGCCCGCATCACGGCGCGCGCCGTGGCGTTGGCGTCGATACAGCTCAGGCTGGTCACATCGCCGCCGGACAGGTCTTCCTCCAGCGCGCGGCGGATAATCGGCTCCAGAACGGGATAGGGCACGGCGCTCATTGAAACTCCTGGTCAGGCGGCGCGGGCGGCGGCGTTGCGCGCCTCGGCCAGCGTCATGGCGCTGCGGCGCGCCTCGGCGTGTGTCTCGGGATGGTCGGCGCGGGCGTGCGCGCCGCGGCTCTCTTCGCGCATCAGGGCGCTGGCGGCGATCAGGCGCGCGGCGATCAAGGGATTTGCGCCGCCGGTCCGCGCCTCCATGGCGCTAATCTCATCAAGTAGCCCGGCAAGACCGCTTGCGGTCCGCTCCACGCCCGCATGCCGCGCCATGGCTTCACGCAACTGCGCCAGATCGGCGCGCGGCAGGCGGGGCGGGGCCTCCGCCGATTGCGCGGTCCGGCTGACCACATCGCTGTCTTTCAGCCGCTCCGCGATCCGGCGGGCGAACACGATCGCCTCCAGCAGCGAATTGGAGGCCAGCCGGTTGCCGCCATGCGCGCCCGTGCAGGCCGCCTCGCCGCAGACAGACAGGCCGGGCAGGCTGGCCGCGCCCTGCGCGTCCGCCCGCACCCCGCCCATGTGATAATGCGCGGCGGGGGCCACAGGGATCAGGTCCCGGCGCGGATCGATCCCGGCGGACATGCAGGCGGAAAAGACGGTCGGGAAACGGTCGGGAAACGCCTCGCCAATGGCGTGGCGCGCGTCCAGATAGGGCTGGCGGCCGGCGGCCTTGGCGCGGTGTACGGCGCGGGCGACAATGTCGCGCGGGGCCAGTTCGCCCTCGGCGTGGTCGACCAGCCGCGCCCCGTCCGCATCGACCAGCAAGGCGCCATCGCCGCGCAACGCCTCGGTCGCCAGCGGCGCCGGGTCGCGGCCAATATCCATGGCCGTGGGGTGAAACTGTACAAACTCGGCTTCCCCGATCACCGCTCCGGCGCGCGCCGCCATGGCCAGCCCGTCGCCGCGGGAGGAGGGGGGATTGGTCGTCACCGCATAAAGCCCGCCGACCCCGCCCGAGGCGATCACCACTTCGCCGGTGGTGAATTCCGTTAGCCCGTCTTCCGTGGCGGCCAGCACGCCCGCAATTTCACCATTCCCGTCGGTCAGCAGGTCCAGCGCCTTGCCCTCGGCCAGCTCGATCCAGTCGGCGGCTTTCGCCCTGGCGACCAGCACCTCCATGATGGATTTCCCGGCCAGATCGCCGGAGACCCGGGCTACGCGAGCGGCCGAATGGGCGGCCTCCCGGCTCAGCACGAATTCGCCCGCCGCGTCCCGGTCGAACGGCACGCCCAGCGAGGCAAGATTACGCACCAGGCCCGGCCCGTCCTCCGCGATCAGTTGCGCGATGGCCGGATCCACCAGCCCCGCCCCCACGCGCACCGTGTCGGCGGCATGGGCCTGCGGCGAGTCTCCGGCCGCCAGCGCCGCGGCCACGCCGCCCTGCGCCCAGGCGCTGGCCGCGCCTTCGGACACCGGCTTGGCGGCCAGCACGACCGCTTTTCGGGGTTTCAGATTCAGCGCCAGATACAGACCCGCCAGCCCCGCCCCGATGATCAGGACGGCGTCATCGGGCAGGCGCTGGCGGTGAATGGCCATTCTTGGATCAGCCTGTTCGAAGATCAGGCCGCGTCGCGGCTGACGACCTCGATATTTTTCTGCGGGCGCTTGGTGTCGAAGTCGCGTTTCTCTTCCGGCTCGGGCAGGTCCAGCATTTTCTGGATCGCTTCCTTCGCCTTTTCGGCGACGGCCGGGTCAACCTCAACCTCGTGCTGATTGAAGCGCAGCGCGTCATAGATATTCTGCAGCGTGATCCGCTTCATGTGCGGGCAGAGATTACAGGGTCGCACGAAATTCACGTCCGGGTTCTCCGCGGCGACATTGTCGCTCATCGAACACTCGGTGATCAGCACCACCTGGTTGGGGCTTTTCTGCTTCACATAGTTCGACATGGCGGAGGTGGAGCCGGCGTAGTCCGCCGCGGTCAGCACGTCCGGCGGGCACTCCGGGTGCGCCAGAACGACGACGCCCGGATTGGCGGCGCGCATGGAGGCGATGTCCTCCGCCGTAAAGCGCTCATGCACTTCGCATGACCCGGCCCAGGTGAGGATTTCGACATCCGTCTGGGCGGCGACGTTTTTCGCCAGATACTGGTCGGGGATCAGGAAGACCCGGTCCGCGCCCAGACTCTCCACCACCTGCACGGCGTTGGAGGAGGTGCAGCAGATGTCGGATTCGGCCTTCACCTCGGCGGAGGTGTTCACATAGGTGACGATCGGCACGCCGGGGAAACGCTGACGGATCAGCTTCACGTCCTCGGCGGTGATCGAGGCGGCCAGCGAGCAGCCGGCGCGCGTATCGGGGATCAGAACGGTCTTCTCGGGGGAGAGGATTTTCGCCGTCTCCGCCATGAAATGCACGCCGGCCTGAACGATCAGATCGGAATCGGTTTCCGCCGCTTCCCGCGCCAGCGCCAGGCTGTCGCCGGTGAAGTCGCCGACGCAATTGAAGATTTCCGGCGTCATGTAGTTATGCGCCAGAATGACCGCGCCTTTCTCCTTCTTGAGCTTGTTGATCGCGTGGATCAGCGGGGCGTGCATCGGCCATTCGATCTTCGGAATGAAATCCTTCACGCGCTCATAGAGGTGATCGGTCTCGCGTTTGACCTCGTCCGTATAGGCCAGCGGGGCCTCGGCTTGGGTCTCACGGTTCGGAATGTCTGTGACGCCGCGGTCCATGGCGTTCCTCCTTGCGTCTCTAATGCTCAATGTGAGCATTAGCCGGTCGCATTTTCAGGGGTCGGGCTGTCATCCAGCCGCCCCTTTTTCTCAATCTGAGCAAAATATAGGCGCCAAGGGTGAAAAAGCAAACTTTTATGACGGACAGAGAGTCGCGGCCCTATGGGCTCTTCATGTCCTCCAGCGCGTCCTTCAGGACGATGGCGTTGTTGCGCTCTTCATTCTTCGCGGCGAACAGCAGGGTCAGGGCGCCATCGCCCGCCGCCTCCAGAAGCTCTCTCATGCGCTCCTGACAGGCTTTGGCGGTGAGGTGCTGGCGATAGGCTTTCTGGAAATGCGGCCAGGCGTCCTCGTCATGGCCGAATTCCTTGCGCATCTCGTCGCTGGGCGAGAGGTCTTTGGCCCATTCGTCCAGTTGCGCCCTGTCCTTGCTGATCCCGCGCGGCCAGAGCCGGTCTACCAGCGCGCGATAACCGTCGCTCTCCGCCGCGTCCTCATAGATGCGCTTGATCCGGATATCGGTCATGGCGGTCTCCTCAGGGCGTGCGCAGTCGGGGCGCGGCGACGCCCAGCGCCGGTTGCTCGCGCAGGATTTCGCGGCGGAAGCGGTAGAGCTGCGCCGGGCGGCCGCCGGTTTCTGTCTCCATCTCGCCCGTGGATTCAACCATGCCGGAGCGGTCCAGCGCGCGGCGGAAATTCTGCGCGTGCAGGCGATAGCCAAGGATGGCTTCCGCCGTGTCCTGCAACTCACGCAGGGTGAAGGTTTCGCCGACGAGCTCGAACAGGACCGGGCGGTAGGTGATCTTGGCCCGCAGGCGTGAAATCGCGGTGGCGAGGATACGGCGGTGATCCGAGGCCATCGGGCAGCCCAGCCCGGCTTTCTCTTCCGCCGTCCCCGCCGTTTCGCCGTCCCGCGCCTGGTCGAGGGAGACTTCGGGAACCAGTCCCGCCTCGTAGAGCAGTTCATAGCGGTCCAGCGCGCGCTGCCCGTTCCAGTCGCGGCCATCGAGGCCGAAGGCGATGCGGGCGCGGTCCCAGCGCGCCTGACGGCCGCCGGCGGAGCCGGACTCGTCGGCCCAGACGCGAAGGCGCGGGGCGATGGTCTCGGCGATGATGCGAGGTTCGCCCTTGCGGTGATCCTCCCACGGGAAATAGCGGTACCAGCCCTCCCAGACGCCGCCGCGCTCATCCAGCTCGTCGGGCTGCGGGGTCAGCGCCCCCGCAGCCCGACGAGCTGGATGAG